>NZ_WKEE01000044.1:0-46863 GCF_021605635.1 Stenotrophomonas sp. PA-6-5C | reverse complement strand
ATGCAGGGCATCGCGGCCTTGGGCTCCAACGCTGGCGCGTGGAATCAGCGGATCTTGTTGAACAGCGACATCGACTGCATCTGCGAGAACAGTGTCTGTGCCGCCTGCAGCGCAGTGCTTTCCAATTGGTACTGGCTCAATGCATCGGCGTAGTCCAGGTCGCGCATCTGCGACAGCGTGGTCTTCAGCGTCACGCCATTGGCCTCACGCATCTCCGCCGCATTGTCCAGTGCTTTCAACTGCGAACCGCCGGCGGCACGCGAATCGATCATCCGTTCCGCAGCGCGGCCGACATCACGCAATGCGCTCTGCAGTTCATTCTGCTGCGCAGCCAACTTGGCCGGCGTACCGGTATCGGCGTCAAGGGCGGCGATCAGCTTGTCCATGGTGCCGAAGATGTCGCGGCTGCTGGCGGCCTGCACGTTGAAGCTGTCACCTGCCGCTGGCGCGCCCGCGATCTGCAGGCGAACGCCGTTGATCTCCAGTTCGCTGCCAGCCTTGTAGGTGCCGGTGCTGGTCACGTTGCCGGCACCGTCGAGCACTTCGTACTGGTTGGCCGCCGTGAAGCGCACACTGAATGATTGCCCGTTCCAGCTGTCGCTGCCGTCGCGGGTGATGTTGGTCAGCACGCCGTTGCCGGTGTTGCCTGCCGCTGCGCTGCCATCGACGAAGCCATCGCCGGTGGGAATGCGCAGGAAGATCTCGCTGCCGGGCAGGGCATCACGCACGTAGGTATCCGGGCCGACTTCCACCTGGCGCTGGGTCTGGTCGCCGCGATAGACCACCTTGCCGTCGATCTTGGCGAACGGCGGATCGCTGTCGTTGGTGCCACCGAACACGTAGCGACCGGTGCCGTCGCTGCTGTTGGCCAGCGACAGCAGGCCGTCGCGGATCTGGTTCAACTCGGTGATCAGGGTCTTCTTGTCAGGCGCACTCAATGCGGGATTGCTGGCCTGGATGGTCAGATCGTTGACGCGCGCCATCAGGTCGTTGACCTGGGCGAGGGTGTTTTCCTGCACGCCCAGGCGGTTCTGTACGTTGTTGCCGTTGAGCTTCATGCGTTCCAGTGCGGCCAGGCTGCGGTCCAGGCCAACCGCAGCACCTGCGGCGACCGGATCGTCCTTGGCACTGACGATCTTGCTGCCGGTGGCGATCTGCTGTTCCAGGTGGCTGAGCTTGGCCTGCTTGGCCATCATCAGCGCCACCGACTGGCTGTACATCATTCCGGTGGAGATGCGGTTGCTCATCGGCGCACGGCTCCCAGGATGGTCTGGAACATCGAGTCGGCGGTGGAGATCAGCTGCGAGGCGGCCTGGTAGGCCTGCTGCAGGCGCAGCATGTCAGCCGCTTCCTCATCGAGGTTGACGCCCGAGACTTCGTCACGCGCTGCCTGCGCCTGGTCGGCGATCACCTGCTGCGCCCCCAGCGAATATTCCGCCGAACGCGCTGCGGCACCGACCTGGGTGGTCAGCCCGCCCAATGCGCCGCCCAGTGTCACCGTGCCGGCGTTGAACGCCTTGGCCGATTCCACCTTGGACAGCTTGGTGGCGTTGCTGTTGTCCGACGAGCCGGCCGGGGTCGGGGTGATGTTGAAGGTGTCGCCATTCTTCGGCACGCCATCGAGCACGAAGCTCCAACCGTTGGCGCTGATGGTCTGGCCGGGCGTGTAGGTCTGCGGTGGGCCACCATCGATGGTGTAGGTGGTGGCCGAGGTGAACACGATCGCAGCAGGATTGCGCAGGTTGGCGTTGGCCGAGTCGGTCACGGTCACGCCGCTCAGCTTGCCGGTACCGGTGTTGGCCAGTGCCGCCGCACCCTTGATCGCGGCCGCCGCGGCAATGCGCGAGGGATCGGTGATCGCCATCTCCAGGCTGCCGGCCACGCCGGCTGTCGGCTGCAGCAGGAAGCGGTCGTTGGCTGCCGGGGTACCGCCGACCACCAGCTTCACGCCGTTGATGACCAACGGGTCAGCGGCAGTACCGGTGCCGGTCAGCGGCACGCTGGCGCCGGTGTCGGCGCGGCTGGCAGCCCAGTTGCTGCCATCGAACTTCAGCACGATGTTCTGCGCTTCCAGTTTGCCGAGGTCGCCATAGCTGGCGCTGATCGAACCGGTGCCGGTGTTGCTGGCATTGCCGGTGACACGCGGCGTGCCGATATTGAAGAAGTCGCCGCCCATCTTGCCGTACAGGTCGACGCCCTGGCGATGGGTGCTGTTGAAGGTCTCGGCCAGACCGACCGCCAGCTTGCCCAGTTCGGCCTGGGCCGGGGTCAGCACGGTGTCGCGGAACTCGAGCAGGCCACCGATCTGGCCGCCCACCGCCTTCGGGTCCAGGGTGATGGTGCCGCCCTGGGTCTGCAGCGCCAGCTGCAGGCGCTCGGGCTGGTACGGGTCGGCCACCGTGGTGACCTTCGATGCGGTGGTGCCCACCACCAGCGCCTGGCCGCCGGCGGTGTAGACGTTCATGATGCCGCCGTCCTGGATCACCGCCGTGCCGCCGGTGTAGCCAACCAGCTGCGAGATCAGCTGATCGCGGCGGTCCAGCAGGTCGGGCGCGGCGTTGGCGATGTTGGTGCCGATGGCACCATTGATCTGCGCGATCTCCGACGCCAGCCGGTTGACCTCGGTGGCACCGGCCATCAACCCGTTGTTGACCTCGCCATTGAGGTTGTTCAGGTGGGTGTTGAGCTGGCTGAAGCGGTTGGCCAGCGCCTTGCCACCATCGAGCATGTTCTGCCGGTCGGCAGTGCCGGCCGCGTTGGAGGACAGGCCGCTGACGGTGTCGAAGAAGTTCGACCAGACCCCGGCCACGTTGGTGGCCGCGTCGGAGAACAGCGCATTGACCCGGTCGGCCATGCCCGAAAGCTGCTTCAGGCGCGCCAGCTCACCGCTGCTGTCGAGCAGGCGCGAGATCGCCAGCTGGTCGGCGGCGCGACGGATGTCGACGATGCGGGTGCCGTTGCCAACGTCGCCGTAGCCGTAGTTCTGCGGGGTGGCGGTGGCGAAGTCGACCTTCTGCCGGCTGTAGCCGGGCGTGTTGAGGTTGGCCACGTTGTGGCTGGTGGTGGCCAACGCACGCTGGAAGGCGAGCAGGGCACTGGTACCGGTGGAAAGTACGCTGGACATGGGGTTCCTCAACGACGAGTGATACCCAGCGCCGCGGTTGCGGTGCTGGCGAAGGTCTGACCGATGCGTGAGCCGGCGTCGGCCACGGCGGCCACGGCGCGCTCGATGGTCGGGCCGCCGGCGATCGCGGCGATCTTGGCCGCGTAACGCGGGTCGGTGGCATAGCCGGCGCGTTGCAGGCCGCGCGCGAAGCCCTGCACATCGGTGCCGGCCTGCAGTGCCTGCTGGTAGCGCGGGCTGGTCTTCAGCAGGCGCACGTAGTCTGCAAAGCTCTCCGCGGGCGAGGTGTAGGCGCGGAAGCTGGCGGTCTCGTTGCGGCGCACGCCATCGACGTACTCATGGGTGCCGGCGGTGGCGCTCTGGCCCTTCCAGCCGGTGGCCTTGATGCCGAACAGGTTGTGCGAGGTGCTGCCGTCGGCATGCTTGATCTGGCGCTTGCCCCAGCCGGTTTCCAGCGCGGCCTGCGCAACCAGGGCGCGGGCGTCCACGCCCAGTTCCTTGGCCGCGCTCTGCGCGTGCTGCCAGATGCTGGCAACGAAGCCTTCCGGGGTGTGTGCGCCCAACTGGGCGACGGCGGTGCGGGTAGCCAGCGCATCGGCCGGGGTGCCGCTGCTGCCGCGGTTGCTGGCGGTCGGTGCCCACTGGTCGCTGGCAGCGGCCCAATCGGCACCACCGATGGTGCCGGCATAGGGGTCGTCGGTGCCCAGCGAACGGTGCATGCCGCTGCTTTCCCGGCCCGCAATCAGATCCAGCGCCTGCTCCATAGGTGCGACCGAGGATTGCGCGCCCTCCTGCACACCGGCCGCCATCTGCTGCAGCATGCGCACAGCCTGGCCAGCATCCTGCAGCGGCAGCGACGGCGCCGCCGGCGCATTGAGCTGGTAGGCGCGGCTGGCCTTGGCCGGGTCCACCCGGGTATCCAGTGCCGGGCCATCGGCCTGCGCGCCGGACAACTGGCGGGTGATCATGCTCGACAGGCCCAGACCCTTGCCGCGGGTCATCGCCTCGGCGATCTTCTGGTCGTACATCTCCCGGAACATCTTGTTTTCGCCCGGGAACAGCGAATCGCCGAAGCTGGCATCACGCATGCTCTTGACCAGCATCTGCGCGAACTGGCCTTCAAGCTGGCGCGCGACCTTGTCGATCTTGGCCGGGTCGTTCTGCTGTGCGGGGCTCAGTTCGAATGCGGGAGTGATGCGCATGTCAGATCACCTCGAGCTCGGCGCTCAGGGCACCGGCCTGCTTCAGTGCTTCCAGGATCGCGATCAGGTCACCCGGTGCCGCGCCAACCGCATTCACCGCATGCACGATCTCGTCCAGGGTGGTACCGCCGTTGAACTTGAACATGCGGCTGCCATCGTTGGTGGCGGTGATGGTCGACTGCGGCGTGGCCACGGTCTGGCCACCGGCAAAGGCGTTGGGCTGGCTGACGTTGGTGTTCTCCTGGATGGTCACCGTCAGCGAACCATGCGAGATCGCGGCCGGGCCGACCCGCACCTGCTGGCCGATGACCACGGTGCCGGTACGCGAGTTGACCACCACCTTGGCCGGTGCAGCGCCCGGGGTCAGTTCCAGGTTTTCGATACGGGCCAGCAGGCCGATGCGTGCACCGGCATCGGTCGGTGCACGCACGGCAACCGTGCCACCGTCCACGGCGCGGGCCGAGCCCTCGCCAAAGGCATTGTTGAGTGCACCCACCATCCGCGAGATGGTGGTGAAGTCGCTGTTGTGCAGGTTCAGGGTGATCTCGCCGCTGGCACCGAACACATCGGGCAGGGCGCGTTCAACGGTCGCACCGTTGGGAATGCGGCCGACGCTGGGCACGTTCACCGAGACGCGCGAACCATCCTTGCCCTGCGCACCGAAGCCACCAACGATCAGGTTGCCCTGGGCAATCGCATAGATCTGTCCATCGGCACCGCGCAACGGCGCCATCAGCAGCGAGCCACCGCGCAGCGACACGGCGTTGCCGATCGAGGACACGGTGATGTCGATCGGCTGGCCGGGCTTGGCGAACGGCGGCAGCTCGGCATGGATCGCCACGGCCGCAACGTTCTTCAGCTGCGGGTTGACGTTGGCCGGCACGTTGACGCCCAGCTCGCCCAGCAGGTTCTTCAGGCTCTGCACGGTAAAAGGCGCCTGGCTGGTGCGGTCACCGCTGCCATCCAGGCCGACCACCAGGCCATAACCCACCAACGCATTGCCACGCACGCCACCCACCTGGGCGAGGTCCTTGATGCGCTCGGCGCTGGCCGGGGCCGCCACGGCCAGCAGGAGGAAGAATGATCCGTAGAGCGACGCCATGCGTCGCTGCCACGTAGAAGAGAAGGGAGCTTTCATGGCCATACTCAGAACGGCGTCAGGCCGGAGTTGAAGAAACGGCTCAGCCAACCCATCGCGTTGGACTGCGCAACAGGGCCGCGGCCGCCATAGACGATGCGCGCTTCAGCCACGCGGCTGGAGGGCACGGTGTTGTCCGCGCTGATGTCGCCGGGGCGCACGATGCCCTGTACCTGCACCAGTTCGTCGCCCTGGTTCAGGCGCAGGTTCTTCTGCCCCTGCACCACCAGGTTGCCGTTGGGCAGGCGCTGCACCACCGTCACGGTCACGTTGCCCTGTAGGCGGTTGCTCTGCGCGCTGTTGCCCTTGCCGGTGAAATCGCGCGCGCCCTTGGCGGTTGCACTCAGGATGTCCTTGCCGCCCAGGGTGACCGGTGCACCGAGAATCGACGGCGTGCCGAGGCTCAGGTTCGATTCCTTGTTGGTGGCGGTGTTGGCGCTGGTCTGCGCGGTGGTGTTTTCCAGCAGGGTGATGGTCAACAGATCGCCGACATCGCGCGCACGGCGATCCGAATACAGCTGCAGGGTCGGGCCTGCGGCGTAGATCGCGCCCGCGGTTGGCTCGGCCTGCGGCGGCATGATCGGCTGCAACGGCGCCATCGTCGGATAGGGGCGCACGTCGCCAGCGATCACGCAGCCACCGAGCAGGGCAGCCACGGCGCAGGCGAGGGCAGTACGGGCGAAGGAAGAGAGGGGCGACATGGCAGTTTCCCGGTGAGGGCGGTCAGAGCTTGTTGCTGAGGTAGCCCAGCATCGAGTCGGTGGTCGAGATCGCCTTGGCGTTCATTTCGTAGGCGCGCTGGGTTTCGATCATCGACACCAGCTCTTCCACCACATTGACGTTGCTGCCTTCCAGCGCACCCTGCACCACGGTGCCAAGTCCATTAAGGCCGGGGTTGCCGTTCTGTGCCGGGCCGGAGGCCGTGGTTTCCAGGAACAGGTTTTCACCGCGTGCCTGCAGGCCCGCCGGATTGACGAAGTCGGTCAGGGTCAGCGCACCCACTTCCACCGATGCCGCACCGTCGGCCATCTTCACGCTGATGGTGCCGTCGGTACCGATGGTCACCGACTGCGCGCCTTCGGGAATCTGGATGCCCGGCTGCACCGGGTAGCCGCTGTTGGTGACCAGCTCGCTGTCCTGGTTGATCTTGAACGAGCCGTCGCGCGTGTAGGCCGAGCTGCCGTCGGGCATCTGCACTTCGAAGAAGCCGCGGCCGTTGACCATCACGTCAAGCGCGCGACCGGTCTGCTGCTGGCTGCCCTGCTCGAAATTCTTGGCGGTGGCTACCACGCGCACGCCGGTGCCGATCTGCAGGCCGGTAGGCAGCTGGGTCTGTGCCGAAGACGAACCACCGGGCTGGCGCACCTGCTGGTACAACAGGTCCTCGAAGCTGGCGCGGTCCTGCTTGAAGCCGGTGGTGTTGGTGTTGGCGAGGTTGTTGGAAACCACCGACATGCGCATCTGCTGCGCATCCAGTCCGGTTTTAGCGATCCACAATGCCTGGTTCATCTTCGGAGTCCTGTCTGGGTGAAGCCGGCCGCGCGATGCGGCCCATGGGGTAGGGAGTGCAAGCGGCGTGCCAGCACCGGCGCAGGCCGGTGCCGGAATTCCGTCAGCTGCCCAGGCGCAACAGGCTGTTGGCGCTGCGCGCGTTGTCATCGCCGTGCTTGATCACCTGCACCTGCATTTCGTACTGGCGCTGCAGCTGGATCATCTGCACCAGCGCACCGGCGGCATCGACGTTGCTGCCTTCCAGCTGGCCGCTGTGCACCGCCGTGCCCTGTGCCTGGGCGAACGGCTGCAGCGGATCGGTATTGCGGAACAGGCCATCCAGGCCGCGTTCGAGGCGTTCATCCGGCGCCTGCACCACCTTGATCCGGCCGATCATCGCCATCGTCTGCGGGCCTTCGCCCTGCGGGATGATCGAGATCGTGCCGTCGTTGCCGATCTCCATCGCCTGGTAGGGCGGGATCGCGATCGGGTTGTTGTTGTCGTCCAGTACCGGACGGCCGCTGGAGGTCACCAGCTGGCCGTTTGGAGTCACCGACAGCGCGGCGCCACGGGTGTATGCCTCGCTGCCATCGGTGGACTGCACGGCCAGCCAGGTGCCGGTCTGCAATGACAGGTCCAGCGGCTTGCCGGTGATGTGCTGCGCGCCGGCGGTGCGGTTGAAGCCCGCATCGACGTGCAGTGCATCCACCCGCGAGGCAAAGCCCGGGCCACGGATCGGGAAGGCTTCGGTATTGGCCAGCGCTTCCTTGAAGCCGGGGGTGTCCGAGTTGGCGAGGTTGTGGCTGAGCGTTCCCTGCGCCTGCAGGGAGGCGCGGGCACCGGTCATCGCCACGTAAAGGGCTTTATCCATGCGGGGAGTTCCGTGACAGGGTCAGCAGGTCATCAACGGATGTTGATGACGGTCTGGGTGATCTGGTCCTGGGTCGTGATCATCTGCGCGTTGGCCTGGAAGTTGCGCTGCGCGGTGATCATGTTGACCAGCTGTTCGGTCAGGTCGACGGTGGAGGACTCCAGCGAACCGGCCTGGATCTTGCCGAGGTTGGAGGTGTCGGCGGGGCCGGTGCGCGGCGTGCCCGAATCGAAGGTCTCCACCCACAGGTTGTTGCCCTTCTGTTCCAGACCCTGCGGATTGTTGAAGCTGGTCAGCGCAACCTGGCCCAAAGGCTTGTCGTCGCCGTTGGAATAGCGCGCGTACACCACGCCGGTTTCCGAAACAGTGATCTCGTTGAGTTTGCCGGCCGCGTAACCATCCTGCTGGGTGTTGCGCAGGGCGAACTTCTCGCCGTACTGGGTCGAGCCGCCCACATCCAGCGTCATGTTCAGCACGCCAGCACCGGTGGTCGGGGTGAAGGTGCCCAGGCTGATCTTGCCGTTGGCCGGCGCGGTCAGCTTGCCAGCGTTGTCGAAGGTCAGCGGAGTCGGCGTACCGGCCGGCTGGCCATCGACGTAGTTGTGCACCGTCCACGCGTTGGTGGCCGCTTCCTTGACGAAGTAGGACACCTGGGTATGGCTGACGCCCAGCGAGTCATACACGGTGATGCCGCCGCTGGAGTGGCTGTAGCTGTTGGAGTTGGTGGGGTCGAAGGTGGCCACCGTCGGCTGCTTGGCATTGCCCGGCAGGGTGAAGCCGACCTTGACTTCACTGGTCTGCTTGGGTGGGCTGTCGGTGGTCAGCAGCTGCAGATCGACCAGGCGGCCGGCGTCGAAGTTGGTACCGTCGGCGTTCGGTGCCAACACCTGCAGGCGTGCGCCCTGCGGGTTGACCACGTAGCCGTCGGCGTCGGTCTGGAAGTTGCCGGCGCGCGAGTAAACGCGTGCACCGTTCATGTTCATGGTGAAGAATCCCTCACCGGAAATGGCCATGTCCAGGCTGCGGCCGGTCTGCTCGTTGTTGCCCTGGATGAACTGCTGGGCCACGTTGGAGACGCGCACGCCCGAACCGATCGCGTTCCTGGACAGGCCGTAGCTGGTGGCGGCGAACAGGTCGGCGAATTCCGCACGCGACTGCTTGAAGCCGGTGGTGTTGACGTTGGCCACGTTGTTGGCGGTGACGCTCAGGTCCGAGTTGGCAGCGTTGATGCCGGACAGGGAAATGTTGAAGCCCATGGGATGCTCCTGTTGGATGCGGTGGGTGCGGCTCAGCTGACGCGGAGCACGTAGTCGAGAGGGGCCGTGCCCAGGCCCTTGAGATTCAGGTAGAGGCCGTCGGAACCGACGGTCACGCTTTCCACCGGTGCCTGCACGAAGGTTGAAAGCTTGGTGCTCTTGCCGGTGGTGTCGACGTGGTTGGCGACGATGTTGTACTTGCCCGGCTCCATGCGCTTGCCGTTGGCGTCCTTGCCGTCCCAGGTGAACGCGGTCTCGCCGGCAGCCTTGGCTTCCACGCTGATCGAGGTGACCTTGGCGCCGTTGGCGTCGGTGACGTCCACGGTGACGATGCCGGCGGCCGGTGCGGCAACCGTGCCTTCCACCGAACCTTCCTTCTCCAGCACCAGCTTTTCCGACGGCACCAGCACCTGGTGGCCGACCAGCGCCGCGCCACGCAGCACCTGGTCGCTGGCCATCGACTCCTGGAAGCCCTTGACCGACTTGTTCAGATCAGTGATGCCCTGCACGGTCGACATCTGCGCCATCTGCGAGACCATCTGCGTGTTGTCCATCGGCTTCAGCGGATCCTGGTGCTGCAGCTGTTCGGTCATCAGGCGCAGGAAATCGGCCTGGTCCAGCGTGTTCTTCTTCTTGGTGGCGTTGCTGTTGGGGGCGTTCAGGCCCAGGGCGGTGTAGACGTCCTGGTTGCTCTGGTTGTTGACGGCAGTGGTCATGGCGGCGTCCGGTGCAGCGGGCCTCAGCGGCCCATGGTCAGGGTGGCCAGGGCCAGTTCCTTGGCGGTGGTCAACATCTCAACGCCGGCCTGGTAATTGCGCGAGGTGGAGATCAGATTGACCATCTGCGCAACCGGATCGACGTCGGGCTGGTAGATGTAGCCATCGCCATCGGCCAGCGGATGGCCCGGCTCGTAGCGCTTGATCGGCGCCGCGTTGCTCTGGGTGATCTCCTTGACCTGCACCGAGGTGATGTTCGGATCGGTCTTGCTGGTGACCGCCTGGAAGATCGGTTCCAGCGGCTTGTACACCGCGTCGGCAGAGCCGGCGATGCTGTCAGCGTTGGACAGGTTGGAGGCGATGGTGCTCATGCGCACCGACTGCGCCTGCAGCGCGGAGCCGGCGATATCGAAGATCGGCAGGTTGCTCATGGCTTATTGCCCCGTGATCGCGGTGAGCATGGAACGCACCTTGCTTTCGACGAAGCTCAGCGAAGCGCGGTATTCCAGGGCGGCGCGGCCATAGGCGGCGCGTTCGGCATCGGGGTCGACGGTGTTGCCGTCGATGCTGGGCTGCACGCCCTCGCGGGCCACCTGGAACGGGTTGAGGCCACTACTGATTTCGTAGTGCTGCTCGTTGGTGGTGGTCATCAGGCCGTTGGCATCCAGGCCCTGGGCATGGCGCAGGGCCGAGTCGAAGTCCAGGTCCTGGGCCTTGTAGCCGGGGGTGTCGGCATTGCCGAGGTTGCTGGCGATCAGCTTCATGCGCTGTTCGCGCAACGGCATTGCCTGGGCATGGACGCCCAGGTAGTCGGTAATCAGGTTGCGCACGGTGCACTCCCACGGGAACATTGCCCGGGAAGCTGCAAGGGGTGTGCCAAACCGTGGTGGTAGTGCCGGCCGCTGGCCGGCTCCCCGTTGTGTCAGCGGTTGCCGGCCAGCGGCCGGCGCTACCGTATCGGGGCGGCGACCTTACGCCGCCATCGCCACCTTGCGCAGGCGGTCCAGCACGAAGTCGGCCAGCTCGTGCGGCGAATACTTGGCGACGAAGGCGTTGGCCCCCACGCGCTCGACCATCGCATTGTTGAATACGCCCGACAGGGAGGTATGCAGCAGCACGTACAGCCCGGACAGGCCGGCATGGCGCCGGATTTCCGTCGTCAGCGTGTAGCCGTCCATCGCCGGCATCTCGATGTCCGAGATCACCATGGCGTAGCGATCGGCGGGGTTTTCGCCCGAAGCGTGGATCTGCAGCAGGTGGTCCAGCGCCTGCTTGCCGTCCGAGAGTAGAGTGGCGCCCACGCCCAGCTGGTCCAGCACGCTGCGGATCTGCTGGCGGGCCACCCGTGAATCATCCACCACCAGCACCTGCAGCTGCGGGGCATCGGCAGGCATCGCCATGGCCGGGTCGAGCACCGCTTCACCGCGGACCTGGGCGATGTCGGCCAGCACGCTTTCCACGTCGATCACCTGGATCAGCTCGCCCTGGAAGCGGGTCACCGCTGTCAGGTAGCTGGATTCAGCACCCAGTTCCGGTGGCGGGTGGATGTCTTCCACCGCGATGTTGACGATGCGCTCCACGCCGCTGACCAGGAAGCCCTGGATCGAGCGGTTGAACTCGGTCACCACCAGGTAACCCGGCGCAGTGTCCGCATCCGGCTCACGCTCGGGGTGGCCGATGGCCAAGCCCAGGTCCAGCACCGGCACCGAGCGGCCGCGCACATCGGCCACGCCGGCAAACTGGCCGGGCAGGCCGGGCACCTGGAACAGTTCCGGGCGGCGCAGCACTTCCTGCACCTTGAAGACGTTGACGCCAAAAAGCTGACGTCCGCCGAGGCGGAACAGCAGCAGCGCCAGGCGATTGTGGCCGGCCAGTCGGGTTCGCTGGTCGATCCGGTTGAGCAGGTCATGGGACATGGCTGCTGTATCGGCGCGGGCAGGGCGGAACTTGAGGGCCTGTGTACAGGGCCCGGCCCGGGAAGATTTCCGCCCCCTCCCTGTGGCACGCGCCTTGCACGCGTCTGGGCCAGGTCTTACCGACAGGAGGCGCCATGCGCCGCATTGCTTCTTTCCTTGCCATTGCACTGGCCGTGGCCGCGCCGTGGGCGACTGCGGCCGACTGGCAGCCGGTGGCCAGCATCCGCGCTGCAGCGTTGTCGACCCTTGCGACCGGCACCGAAGGTGAGGCCGTCGTCGCCGATGCGCTGCGTCTTCCAAAATGTGGTGGAGCATTGCAGGTGCAGCCCACGGCCAATACCACCGTGGAGGTGAGTTGCCCGGATGCCGGTGGCTGGCGCCTGTTCGTGCCGGTGAAGGTGCGCCGCAACCAGACCGTGCTGGTACTGACCCGTGGCATTGGCACTGGAGAATCCATCGCCGCCGCCGATATCACTACTGCCCAGCGTGACGCGGCACGGATTGCCGGCGCAGTGCTGGCCGATCCTTCTGCAGCGATCGGCCGCATCGCCCGTCGGCCGTTGCCGGCGGGAACCCTGTTGTCGAGCAACGATCTGGTCGCGCAGCGTCTCATCAAGCGAGGAGACAGTGTGGCACTGGTATCGCGGCGTGGTTCGGTCGAGGTCCGCATCGCCGGGCGCGCACTGGGCGATGCCGGCCAGAACGAGCGCGTCTCAGTGGAAAACCTGTCCTCGCGCCGTATCGTGCAGGGCACGGTGGACGCGGCCGGTGACGTAATCGTGGCGCGTTGAAATAATGCAGAATTCCCCTAAAGATCACGGCCCTGCGGTCGTTATCCCTTGTGTACGGCAACTCCAGGACACCCCATGAGCCAGAAAATCGACGGCAACCTGCAGGTCCCCCAGGCACTGCGCAGCGTGACCACCCCGGCCGCCAAGCCCGGCGTGAGCACCGATTCGGCGGCACGTCCGGTCGAGGCGGCCGACAGCCTGCGCCTGACCGGCGAAGCCACCAACCTGCAGGCCATCGAGCGTGAGCTGAGCACCGCCCCGGCGATCGACGCCCAGCGTGTTGCAGCAGTGCGCGAATCGCTGCAGAACGGCACCTACAAGATCAATCCGGACGCGATTGCTTCGCGCATGCTTGAACTGGACCAGCAGCTGCAAGGATGACCGCGGCGATGAGCGAGCCGCTGCAGCGCCTTGCCCAGGCCCTGGACGTTGAACGCCAGGCCTTGGTCGAGCACGACGTGCATGCCCTGATCCGTGCCACCGGTGCGAAGCTGGAAGCGCTGCGTGCGTTGGAAGGCACGCCGCCGGTGGGCGAGGGCGAGCAGCTGCAGGAACTGGCCGAGCGCAACCGCGCCAACGGCGTGCTGCTGTCGCGGCGCCGGCGCGAGGTCAACTGGGCACTGCGCCAGATGGGCCGCACCGAAGAGTCCTCGGCATACGATGCCAAGGGCCAGTCGCACACCGTCACCGCGCGGCGGCCACTCGCCGTCGCCTGACAGGCCGGCGGTCGGCTGAGCGTCCGATGGCGGCTGTCGGCCGCCGCATGAACGCGTATATTGGGCGCCTGTTTGATCGCCCCGAGCCGCCGTGTCTGCTGCCAACGTTCTGGTTACCGCCCCCCTTCCGCCGCAACCGGTGCTGCAGGCCCTGCTTGAGCGCCTGCGCGAAGGTCTGTTGCTGTTCACCGAAGATGGACAGGTGGCCCTGGCCAACCCGGCCGCACAGAGCCTGCTGGGCAGCGACGAAAGCGCCTTGCCGCCGCCGCAGCGCCTGCGCGAGCTGCTGCCGCCGGATGCCCTCGAACATGCGCGCCAGCACGGTCATTGGAATGGCAGCCTGCCGCTGGGCGAGGGCGTGGTCATCGCCCATCTGTACTTCCATGGCGAGCCCGGTTCGGGGCACTACCTGGCGTTGTTCCGCCATATCGAAGGCCAGGAAGACTACGAGCGCGAACTGCAGCAGCGCCATGCCGAACTGCGCCAGGCGTACCTGCGCTTGAACGGTACCCAGGAAAAGCTGCTGCAGTCGGAGAAGATGGCCTCCATCGGCCAGCTTGCTGCCGGCGTGGCGCATGAGATCAACAACCCGATCGGCTACGTGCATTCCAACCTGGGCAGCCTGCAGGAATATCTGCGTAGCCTGTTCACGGTGATCGAAGCCTACGAACGTGCTCTGCGCGCGCCGGACCCGAAGGCGTTGATTCCGGAAATCGACGATATCCGTGACCGCCTGGACATCGATTTCATCAGCCGCGACCTGCCGCAGCTGATGGCCGAATCACGCGAAGGCATCGAGCGGGTCACCCGCATCGTGCGCGACCTGAAGGACTTCTCCTATTCCGGCCGCGATGAGTCGTGGAAGCTGGTCGACCTGCATTCCGGCCTTGAATCGACCATCAACATCATCTGGAACGAGCTCAAGTACAAGGTGCACCTGGTACGCGAGTTCGGCCAGCTGCCGCTGGTGGAATGCCTGCCGTCGGAGTTGAACCAGGTCTACATGAACCTGCTGCTCAACGCCGGCCATGCCATTGCCGAGCGCGGCACGATCACCGTGCGTACCGGCGTGGACGGCGACACGGTGTGGGTGGAATTTGAAGACACCGGCGGTGGCATCTCGCCGGAACTGCGCCAGCGCATCTTCGATCCGTTCTTCACCACCAAGCCGGTGGGCAGCGGTACCGGCCTGGGTCTGTCGATCTCCTACAGCATCATCAACAAGCACCACGGCCGCATCGACCTGGACAGCACGCCAGGCGTCGGCTCGCGCTTCCGCCTGGTGCTGCCGATCAAGCAGCCACGGTAAAGGCCTCTGGTAGTGCCGGCCGCTGGCCGGCAACCCGATGAAACCGGCTACCCCGCAGCTGCCGGCCAGCGGCCGGCACTACCCCGTGTGCAGGTTCAGCGCAGCGGTGACCGATCCTCGCCACCATCAGCCGGCTCGGCGGCAACCTGCCCGCCATTGCTGCGCCGCTGTTCCTCGTACGTACGGAATGCCTGGTGGATGTGCTTGCGCAGCTCGTCGTCATTCCACGGCTTGGTCAGGAACCGGTAGATCGCACCGCGGTTGATCGCGTCGGTCACCGTGTTCAGATCGGTATAGCCGGACAACACCAGGCGGATCGTGTCCGGGTACAGCATCTTCACCCGGCCCAGGAACTCGGTGCCGCTCATGTCACTCATGCGCTGGTCGGACAGGATCACCTGCACGTCGTTGATCGCCAGCAGATCGAACGCGTCGCGCACGTTGCCTGCCGCCAGGATGCGGTAGCCGTCGCGGCGGAACAGGCGCACCAGCGAGCGCAGCACGTTCTCCTCGTCGTCCAGCAGCAGCAGGGTGCGGTCCGGCCGGGTTTCGGCGAACGCTTCCGGGCGCAGGTAGCGGCGACGCAGGGTCATGCCCGCGGCATCGGCCGACATCGGCTCGCCGAACAGATAGCCCTGGAACACGTCGCAGTCGTTGCGGCGCAGGAAGCCCAGCTGCGCCTGCGACTCCACGCCGTTGGCGATCACCGTCATGCCCAGCTGGTGGCCCATCGCGATGATCGCGCGGGCGATCGCCGCTTCACGATTGCCGGCCGGCGCGCTCTTGATGAAGCTGCGGTCGATCTTCAGCTTGTCCACCGGGTAGCGCACCAGCGCACTCAGGCTCGAATCACCGGTGCCGAAGTTGTCCAGGCTCAGGCTGATGCCTTCGTTGCGCAGGTTGGCCAGCGTTTCGTGGACGAAGTTGACGTTGTTGGTCAGCGCGCTTTCGTTGATCTCCAGCGTCAGCATCTGCGCCGGCACGCCAGAGGCCTGGATCACGCCCATCACTTCGGCAAAGAAGTTCGGTCGCAGCAGCTGCAGGGTGGATACGTTCACCGCGATGGTGAAGTCATCGAAGCCTTGGTCGCGCCACAGCCGGGCCTGCTTCAACGCGCCTTCCAGCACCCACGTGCCGATCTGCACGATGATGCCCAGGCGCTCGGCGGTGCGCATGAACCGCTCCGGCACCAGCATGCCCAGGGTCGGCGACTGCCAGCGCAGCAGCGCCTCCATGCCCACCACGTGGCCATCGCGGGCGCTGACCAGCGGCTGGTAGCGCAGCTTCAGTTCGCCGTTGGGAATGGCATCGACGATCTGTCGCGCGATGATGCTCTCGCTATGTGCGCTCGGCGGCGTGTCCACCGCATGGATGCGCACCGCATTGCCACCTTCGCGGGCGGCCTGGTACAGCGCGTCCTCTGCATGGTCGAGCAGGCGCGAGGCATTGCTGGCGTGCTCCGGGCACAGGCTCACGCCCAGCTTGCCGGTCATGAACAGCGTATAGGGCAGTACCGAAAGGGGCAGCTCCATCTGCTGGCGGATCTCTTCGGCGAAATCCTCGGCCAGCGGCAGATCGGCGGTGCGCGGCACGGCGATCAGGAACTCGTCGCTGCCATGCCGCCACAACTTGCCGCGTCCGCGCAGGTAGGACTGCAGGCGCTGGGCGACCAGCACCAGCGCCTGGTCACCGACCTCCGCGCTCATGTTTTCATTGACCGAGGCGAAGTGATCGATGTCCACATGCATCAGCATCAGCGCGGTGCCTCCGGAAGCGGCTTCGGCGACCATCGCCTGCAGCTCGGGGTTGCCGGCGCCAAGGCGATCAGGCGCATCATCGATGCTGACCGGGGGCAGGTTGGGGTTCCACATGGGCTCAGTATTCCGCTGACTCGACGGCCGCGGTAACAGCGGCCTGGTAAGGAAGGTGGACATCGACGAGGGTACCGGCGCCATGCGCCGACTCGATCCGGACATGGCCACCCACGCTCTGCGCACGCTCGCGCATCACGATCAGGCCCAGGCCGCGCGGGCCATCCGGATCGAACCCTTCGCCATCGTCACGGATCATCAGGTGCAGCCCGCGCTGGTCGACGTCGCGCAGCTGCAGCACCACCTGGCTGGCGCGCGCGTGGCGCAGCGCGTTGGTCAGGCTTTCCTGGGCGATGCGGAAGCAGGCCTGTTCGATGCTGTTGTCCGGGCGCGTGGGCAGCGATTCGATTTCGGCCTGCAGCTCGACGCTGGACGAGCGGAACAGCACGCGTGCCTGCCAGCTCAACGCCGCTTCCAGGCCCAGCGCATCCAGCTGCGGCGGCCGCAGCAGGGTGGAGATGTCGCGCAGCTTGGCGACGGTGGTATCGGCCAGGCTGACGATCTGCGCCAGGTCCTCGCCGCGCCGTTGCGCATCGTCCTCGTCCTGCGCCGCATAGGCCGAAAGTTTGATCGCGGTGATCGCCTGGCCGATGTCATCGTGCAGGTCGCGCGAGATTGCCCGGCGCTCGTCTTCCTGCAGCGAGAACAGACGACCGGCCATCGCCTGCAGCTCGCGGTTGCTGGTCTCCAGCGCGCTGCGGATCTGCTCCGATTCGCTCAGGTCGCGCACGATCAGCAGCTTGCAGTCGCGCCCGCCATAGCGCACGTCACCCACCGCTAGACCTGCCTGGAAGCTGCGGCCATCGGCACGCTGCATCGCCACCACACTGCTGTGGCCCGGGCTGTGCTGGGGCTGCCCAGCGCGCATCTGCGCGCGCGTCCGGGCCAGATCGGCGCCTGCCACCAAGGCCGACAGTGGTTCGCCCAGCAGCGTGTGGCTGCCGTAGCCGAACAGGCTGGCCGCCCAGGCGTTGGCATACAGCACATGTTCGTCGGACAGAATCACCACGCCATCGGGCAACACCCGCACCAGCTCGCGGAACTGCTCCTCGCGTTCGCGCAGCAGGCGCCGTGACTGCTCACGTTCGGTCACGTCCTGCAGGGTGCCCAGGATCCGGTCACGGCCGGCCTCATCCACACCGCTGGCAGCGCGCAGGTGCACCATCAGCGCGCGGCCATCCATTGCCAGTACCGGCAGCAGCACATCCACCTGCACCTGCTCACCGGAGCACAGCCCGGCCAGCACCTGCTCGGTCTGTGCGGCGGTGGCCGGGTCGGCCGCCACCAGCAGTTCATCGAAACGATGCCAGCGTCGCGCTTCGGGCGGGCGTCGGCCCAGCAGGCGATAGACCTGGTTGGAGTAACGGCCCTGGCCGGTGGACGGGTCCAGTTCCCATGCGCCGATCCGCGCAAGTTCGTGGGCTTCTTCCACCCGGGCCAATGCCTGGTCGCGTCGCAGCTGGGCCAGGTCTTCGGCGGTGCGGTCGATGGCGATCAGCAGGCGCGCCGTGTGCCCGTCGTAGTCGATCGCGTTCGAGCGCAGTTCCATCTGCCGCAGGCTGCCATCGCGCAGCTGCAACTGCGCGCGCAGGATGCACAGCTGCTCGGGTGCCTCGCGGATCTCTTCCAGCTTGGTCTGCAACGCCTGGTCCTGGCCCGGTGGCCAGAGCACGTCGATGGTCTGTGCCAGAAGCGCGTCGCGGTCCCAGCCGAAGGTGCTGCAGGCGGCCGGATTGGCGTCGAGGATGGCCAGCGTGTCCAGGTCATAGACTAGGATCGGGCCGGGGTTGCCTTCGAACATCTGCCGCAGGCGCAGCTCGGAAGCCTGCAGGCGGGCATGGGTGTGCAGCACGTGCTCGGCCAGCGGCCGCAGCAGCAGGTACAGCAGGCCCGCGCTGGCCAGGGCGAAGAACGCTCCCTTCATGCTCTGCCACAGTGCCGCCTGCTGCGGGTCGGGCACCAGCGCTGTCACCGCGCCGTCTGTGGCGATCATCCAGGCCAGCGCCATCGCCAGGTAGCTCAGCACCACGCGCCGACGGTCGCGCCCCAGCGCCTGCGCCATCCGCGGGTCGGGAACAGGGGCAGTGCCGGTCGGTTCTACGGGCATGGACAGGGCAGGGAGGAGGGCAGGGAAGAGGGGTGCCGGTCATCTTACCGCGCGGGTGTGCCCTGGCCACTCAATTATCCGCCGCAGGCGCCGTTAACCACTGCGTGCCCCGCTGTCGGGCGTTTCATCCGGAGCAAGATCGCGTGGACCAAGGGATCATCGCCAGCCTGCTGCAGCATCCGCTCGCCTCGGCGCTGGTCATCGTCGACCGCAGCGGGCGCCCGCTCGCGGCCAATCCGGCTGCGCGCGAGCATGGCCTGCCGGCCACGGTGGCCGCCTACGCGCCGATGCTGGAAGACCTGCGCCTGCTGGCTGCCGACGGTGGCATCGTCGCCTGCACGCTGCCGGGCGGCCCACGTGGCCACTACGATGGCCACCTGCGCGCCGTGCATGACAGCAGCGGCAACCTGCTCGCCTTCACCCTCAGCGTGCCCGAGCCGGTGCCGGTTGATGGTGGCGGTCGCTGGGAACTTGCATTGGACAGCGCCGGCCACAGCCTGTGGGACTGGGACATCCCCAGCGACAGGGTGGCCCGCACGCCCGCGCTGGGTGAGGAAACTGCCACACAGATACTGGCGCGCGTGCACGCCGACGACATCACCCAGGTGCGCGCCGCGCTGGATGAACACCTGCACGGTGACAGTGAGCAGTACAGCGCCCAGTTCCGCTTCCGCCAGGCCGATGGCCAGTGGCGATGGGTGCTGGACCGTGGCCGGGTGGTGGCCCGTACCGCCGATGGCCAGCCGCTGCGCATGGTCGGCACCCATACCGACATCGAACAGCAGAAGCAGCTGGAAGCCATGCTGCAGGAGCAACAGCTGCATCTGCGCGAAGCCCAGCGCATCGCCAGCATGGGTAGCTGGTCGTTCGATCCGCACAGCCGCCATTTCTGGTGGTCGCCGGAGCTGCGCTCGCTGCTGGCGCTGCAGCAGGGCAGCATCCCCGGGCAGCGACGCTGGCTGAAGCAGCTGCACCCCCGCTCACGCGGCGCACTGCGTGCAGCCTGGCGGCGCTTGTGGCGTGATGGCCGGGCCGCCAACATCGAACTGGAACTGACCCGCGGCAACGAGCCCTCCCAGCACCTGCGGTTGTGGATGCAACCGCTGCTGGACATGGACGGCCAACCCAGGCGCTTGCTGGGGCAGGTGCAGAACATCACCGAACAGCACCAGACCGACGCCCTCATCCGCTGGCGCACCGAACTGCTCAACCGCGTATCCGCGCTCGGACGCATTGGCGGCTGCGAGATTGAAGTTGCCACGCGCAACATGCAATGGACCGAGGAGTGCTATCGCATCCACGGCCTGCGCAAGGAGCCGATCACCCTCGACCAGGCCCTCGCACTGTATGCCGAGGATTCGCGTGCGGCGTTTGAAGCGGCGCTGGGGCGGATCGCCGGCGGTGGACTGCCCGAGCAGCTGGATCTGTGCTTCTACCGCCAATCCGGCCTGCGCGTGTGGGTACAGGTGCTGATCGAACTGGATCGTCGCGATGGCCTGCCGCCACGCTTCGTGGTCCTGTTCCGTGACATCACCCGCGAGCGTGAAGCCAACGAACGCATCGAGCTGCTGGCGCACTACGATCTGCTGACCGGATTGCCCAACCGCGTTCTACTGGGTGAACAGACATCGGAGGCCATCGAGGAAGCGCGCGATCGCGGCACCTCGCTGGCCATGCTGTTCATCGACCTGGACGGCTTCAAGAACATCAACGACAGCTTCGGCCATGCCACCGGCGATGCGCTGCTGAAGGCTGCTGCGACCCGGCTGCACCAGAACCTGCGCAACAACGACTTGTTTGGCCGCTTCAGTGGCGACGAGTTCATCGTGGTGCTGCGCGACCTGGCCGAGCCGGAAGATGCTGGCCATGTAGCGCGCAAGTTGATCAATTCGCTGGCCGAGCCGCTGCGTCGGGGCGATACGACCCTGAAGGTGGGCGCCAGCGTGGGCATCGCCATGCTGGGCGAGAGCCAGACCGACTTCGATTCACTGCTGCGCGCTGCCGACGCGGCGATGTACGCGGCCAAGGAAGCCGGTCGCAACACCTACCAGTATTACAGCCAGGACGCGCTGGCACGGATCCAGCGCCGGCTGGAGATCGAGCACGGCCTGCATGGCGCCATCGAGCGCGATGAGTTCAGCCTGGCCTACCAGCCGCTGCTGCACGCGCATCACGGCGAGCCGCCAGCCATCGAGGCGCTGCTGCGCTGGCATCGTCCGGGGATCGGCTACTGCAGCCCTGCGGAGTTCATTCCGATTGCCGAAAAATGCGGCGAGATCGTCCGCATCGGCGACTGGGTGCTGTCCGAAGCCTGTCGCCAGGCGGCAGCATGGGACCGTGCCGGCCTGCATTTCGAGCGCATTGCCGTCAACGTGTCGGCGGTGCAGTTGCGTGACCGTGGCTTTGCCGAACGCGTGATCGAGATCTGCCACGCGCACGGCTGGCCGCCGCAGCGGCTGGAGCTGGAACTGACCGAGTCTGCCCTGATCCGCGACACCGACATCCTGCGCCATTGCTTTGATGTGCTTGAACGGCATGGCGTGCCGCTGGCGGTCGATGACTTCGGTACCGGCTTCTCCAACCTCAACTACCTCAATCGCTTCCCGGTTGGTCGCCTGAAGATCGATCGCAGCTTCGTGCAGGGCATGCTGCATGATTCCGGTACCGCCGAGGTCACCCAGGCCATCGTTCATCTTGGCCACGCGCTGGGCATGAAAGTGGTGGCCGAGGGCGTGGAAACGCACCAGGAAGAGGACATGCTGCGCCGCCAGGGCTGCGACGAGATCCAGGGCTACCTGTACTCGCGCCCGCTCAGCCCGCGCGACTTGGCCCAGTGGCTGCGCCAGCAGCACCTCGCGCCAGGCCGCACCGACGCCGCCAGCGAAGTGCTGCTGGCGCGCTGAGGCGCCGCGGCCTTGCTTTGGTGGGTGCCGACCGTTGGTCGGCACTGATGCCTGCACGCGGGATCATCCACGCATGGCGTGGATCTACACTGCTCTGGTAGATGCCGACCTTGGTCGGCACTGATGCCTGCACGCGCGATCATCCACGCATGGCGTGGATCTACTATCGCGCGGCAACCAGGCGCTGTGGGAATTCGGACCGCAGCCGTGCGCGTACCGCTTCGACCACGCCTGCATAGCGCCGTCGCTGGATGTAGTAGCCCATATAGAACAGCAACAGGGCCACCAGCATCGGCGACGCCGCCGGGCGGACCAGGATCATCGGTACCAGCATCAGCGTCAGGC
Source organism: Stenotrophomonas sp. PA-6-5C (assembly GCF_021605635.1). Classification (NCBI taxonomy): domain Bacteria; kingdom Pseudomonadati; phylum Pseudomonadota; class Gammaproteobacteria; order Lysobacterales; family Lysobacteraceae; genus Stenotrophomonas; species Stenotrophomonas sp. PA-6-5C. Next base: position 25,107 of record NZ_WKEE01000044.1, on the reverse strand, counting down.
CCAGCGCGAACCAGCTGCACAGCCCGACCACCCGCACCTCCCGGCGCCGCGCGTCGATCATCACCCGACCGCGCATCAGCGGAAAGTAGCGACCGCCGAAGCTGGGCGCGAAGCTCTCGCGGAAGGCGATGCTGCCGTCAGGCAGCGCATGGAACACCAGACGCAACCAGGTGTCGGTGGGCAGGTCATGCTCCAGGCCGGCCAACGAAAGCTGGGCCAGCTCGGCCGGCGTAGCGGCGACGCGTTGGTTGAACAGGACGATGCCGGCGCGGAAGAAGAACGGTGCCCACATCACCAGCAGCAGGACTTCGATCAGCAGCAATGCGATCAGGGCGATGGCCATCGGTCTTCCATGAGCGGGACCGGCGCATCATGCCATGCCATGCGGTGAGGCGGATCGACGCGCGGCGTGGATTCAACGGTCCATCAGCGCGATGCTTGCGATGGAATAGCTGGCGGACATGAGCCCCAGTGAGTACTCCACGACCACGATTGCCCAATAGGCAATCGGCTCGATGTCCCGCATCGCGTCCAGGGTCCCGTACCGGTGATGGCTTAGATGAACCTGCCCGGTGTCTATGGCAGTGGCGGCCATCCACGCAGCTGCAAAGGCGAGCACGATGAAAAACAGGCCGCCAAACAGGAAGGCGACTGGCCTATGCCGGGGCGGTCGCAACGTGGCGTACGCGGGGCGCCACGTAAATGACAGCGCGATGATCACCATCGCAGCAAATCCCAACCAGGTCATGAACGTCATGCTCATGCGACGACACTCCGTGTCCAGCCGTAGGTGGCATGGACGGATCATGCCATGAGTTCGGAACGGGTAGTGGTGAAAGCTATCCACGCATGGCGTGGATCTACTTCAACGCACTGCCATCCAAGCCCAGGTCCCACGCCAACCCCAGCAGGTCGTCACCAGCCACAACCGGGGAGGGGCGCGCATCGGCCAGCTGCTGCAGCTCCTGTATTTCTTCGCGGGCCACATTTTCCAGCTGCCGCAGCTGCTCACGTACGCTCGCATTGCGCGGGCGTTCGTTCTCGTTGATCGGGGGCAGGGCGCGGATCAGGGTCATGGTGCGCTTGCAGGATGCATCCAAAGGCGGGTCACACGCAAAGGCCCCGGCAGAACCGGGGCCTCGCACGCTGCCGGAAGAGGCAGCGGACATCAGGATCAGAACAGCTCGACCGTACCGGCGCCCATGCTCTGCTGGGCAACCGGCTTGTGCGGCGGGCGTTCCCATTCGCTGCGCAGTTCGCGCAGGCGGCTGCCGGTGCGCTGCAGGGCGGTGGCGATCTCTTCGTCGAACACGCCGCCGTTGCGGTGCAGCAGTTCCTGCAGGGCCACCGCTTCGCGGTTGATCGCGGTCAGGCGGTCCAGGTGGGTATGTACGCCACCCAGCGCCTGGGTGGCGATGTCCTCGAACTGCAGGGCGCGCACGGCTTCGGCCACGCTGCCATCAATCGAGCGCGCGCAGTCGGACACTTCGCGCATGCCGTCACCCAGCGACGCATTGATCTGCGCCACGTTGTCCAGCATCGCCGCAGCTTCCTGGCGCGCTTCACGGGAACGGTCCATATCGCGCGAGGCCATGTGCGAAACCGTCTCGCGGACCTTGGCGATGGCATCCTTGGAGCTGTGCGCCAGCTTGCGGATCTGTTCGTTGAACGTGGTCGAACGCTCGGACAGGTTGCGGACCTCGTCGGCGACCACGGCGAAGCCACGACCGGCTTCACCGGCACGTGCAGCTTCGATGGCGGCGTTCAGGGCCAGCAGGTTGGTCTGGTCGGCAATCGACTTGACGTCTTCCAGCAGCGCGAAGATGCCATCCAAGTGCTGCGCCATCTGGTCGATGTGCTGCACGGTGGTGCTGCTCTGGCCGCTCACCTGTTCCAGCGCTTCCACCAGCTGTTCCATGCGGTGGCTGGCGTGCTGGGCGAAGCGGGCAACGTCGAGGCCGGCGCCGCCTTCGTCACCCGCACGGTCGACGATGCGCGACAGTGCCTGGCTCTGCTGGCGCGACTTGCGGTTCATCGCATCGAAGCTGCCGCCGAGGCTGGAGACGGCCTGGCGGATCAGGTCACGGGCGCGTTCCACTTCGCCACGCGAACCGTCGATCTCGTTGCCGACGAAGTTGCGCAGTTCGGTCAGCAGCTGGTCCTGCTCGCGCAGGACGCGGGCATGTTCCGGGGAACGGTGCGCCTGGGCGCGGGCGGTCCACCACGCAAAGCCGAGCCAGCTCAGCGTCATCGTGGTCAGGATCGCCCAGCGCAGGGCGACCGGCCATTCGAAACCGATGGCGAAGGGGAGCAGCAGGGTCAGAGCCAGGGGGGCGGCCAGACGGATGAAAATGCGTGAGTACATGGACGTTCTCGGGAGGTGCACGGAGGATGTATCGGCCGTACCCCCCTTCTCTTTAACGTCGATGTGCTTCGAAATGCATTCTGAATGCGCCGGTTTTCCGGCGCTTGGTGTGCTGTCGCGCGGCGCGCTCGCCGGGCCATGCCCGGCGGCTGTGAATGTCAGGCCAGCTGCCGGTCCACGGCCTCGACCATCGCCTTGCGGCTGAGCAGGAAGTCCCAGTAGCTGCCACCCAGCTGCCGCCACAGCACCGCGGCGCGCACGGCGGCCAGCAGCAGTGCACGTATCTCGGCGACCACGCCGGCCTGGCCCAGGTAGTGCGGGTTGCCCTGCACCATCACCCGCGGCTTGAGGTGGCTGATGGTGTCCGCATACAGGCCGCCCAGGGCGGCCAGTACATCGGGATGGCCGCTGTCACCCAGCTCGGCGGCCTGCTGCTGGGCGCGCTCGATGCCCGAGGCGACCTTGTTCACGGTGGCGCCGTCCTGCACGAACCGGCGCTCCAGCTGCAGCACCGACAGCGCCAGCTTGGGCAGGATCGGGTCCTGGCCCTGGTTGCGGAAATGGTTGTGCAGCAGGCGCAGGCCCGACTTCAGCGCGTGCCGATCGCCAAACACCGCCTGCGGCGAGGACGCATCGATGCGGAACACGCTGTCCACGGCGGTGCGCACGGCAGCGGCGTCGGAATGGCCGGTATCGGCGATACGGCGTACCTGCTGCAGGGCCTGGGCAATGCCGGCCAAAGCCAGAACGCGGTCGTCGACAGTGAAACTCATGCAGCGAGTACCTCAAAAGGAGAAGGGGTGGTGCGCAGGCGCTGTTCCAGCGGCGCGTCGGTGGCGGCGATCACCGCGCCACCCAGGCAGACCTCACCGTCATACAGCACCAGGGATTGCCCGGGGGTGACTGCACGCTGCGGCCGGGCGAAGGAGACCTGCACGCTGCCGTCGTCCAGCACGTCCACCGTGCACGGCTCATCCGGCTGGCGGTAGCGGGTCTGTGCGGTGCATTCAAAACGCCGTGCCGGCGGCGCACCGGCAATCCAGTGCGCGGTCTCCGAGCGCAGCCGGTTGGACAGCATCCACGGGCTGTCACGGTCCTGGTCCACGTACAGCACGTTGCTGGCCACGTCCTTGCCGACCACGTACCAGGGAGCGGCAGGGCGGCCGCGCACGCCGCCGATGTTCAGGCCTTCGCGCTGGCCCAGGGTGAAATAGAAAACGCCAGGATGTTCAGCGATCACGCTGCCATCGCTGGGGTCGAGGATCTGCCCGGTCTTGGCCGGCAGGTAGCGTCCGAGAAACTCGCGGAAATCGCGCTCGCCGATGAAGCAGATGCCGGTGGAGTCCTTCTTGGCGTGGGTCGGCAGGCTCACGTCGCGGGCAATCCGGCGCAGGTCGCTCTTTTCCAGATCACCAATCGGGAACAGCGTGGCTGCCAGCTGTTCCTGCCCCAGCTGGTGCAGGAAGTAGCTCTGGTCCTTGGAACGGTCGGCACCGCGCAGCAGCAGCCATTGATGGCCGCGCTGGGCAATGCGCGCGTAGTGGCCGGTGGCGATCCGCTCGGCGCCCAGCTCGCGGGCCGCATCGAGGAAGTGCTTGAACTTCACTTCGCGGTTGCACAGCACGTCCGGGTTCGGCGTGCGGCCGGCGGCGTACTCGGCAAGGAAGTGTTCGAACACCCCCTGCCAGTACTCGTTGGAAAAATCGCGGAAATGGAACGGGATGCCCAGCAGCCCGCAGACAGCCACCGCATCGCGGCGGTCGTCCTCGGCGCGGCAGTCGCCGCTGCCATCGTCGGCCCAGTTCTGCATGAACAGACCGGCCACGGCCTCGCCCTGCTGTACCAGGCGCCAGGCGGCGACGGAAGAGTCCACGCCGCCAGACACGCCAACCATCACCCGTGGGCTGCTCATGCGACCTCCCTGACCAGTGCAAGCGGGTAGCGCTGGCCGGCCAGGTAGTCGGCCAGCACCTGCCAGACCAGCGGGCTGCGCTGGCGTCCGGCGGCGGCCTGCAGTTCGGCCGGGGTCATCCACAGCGCCCGATCAATGCCGGCATCCAGCGGCCGCGCCGGGTCGTGCGAGACCGGGCGCGCGGCGTAACAGAAGCGCAGGAACGGGGTGCCGTCAGCGGCAGTCCACTGGTAGCAGCCGATGAAGGCGGTCAGCTCCACCGTCCAGCCGGTTTCCTCGACGGTCTCGCGCAGGGCGGCTGCAGCCAGGCTTTCGCCCGGCTCCAGGTGCCCGGCCGGCTGGTTCAGCACCTGCCGGCCTTCGATGGTCTCTTCGACCAGCAGCACCCGGCCGCCTTCGACCACCACGGTGGCGACGGTTGCATGCGGTGCCCAGCGCGGGTCCGGCGAGGTGTTCAACTCAGAGGTCGTCCTTCTTGGTCAGCTCCAGCTCCATCGCATCGGCGGTGCGGATGGCCGCATCGATGGCGTCACTGAGCTGGTCGGAGGTGGCGTCGGCATCGATCTTCACCACGAACATCGCGGTCGACTCCTGCTTCACCCAGCCGCCCATCTTGGCATCCTGCGAGTCTTCCAGCAGGCGGTTGGCCACGGCCACCGGGAACTGCTTGGTCTGCGAGGTGTAACCCGGCGACCAGATCTCACGGATGTTGTGGGTGCCGAAGTCTTCCACCGACGAGCGCACATAGACGATCTGGGTGCGGTCGCCTTCGACGTCGAACACCATCTGGTAATCGCCGTCTTCATCCACCTCGTAGGTGTAGCCCAGCTTTTCCAGATGACGGGCAATGGCCTTGTCGGCCTTCGCGCTGTCAGTGGTGGTCGCAGCGCCAGCGGTGCCAGCGGTGCCAGCGGCAGCCAGGGCGATCAGCAGGGCGGAGAGAAGGGTCCTTTTCATGAAGATCCTGTGAAACCAAGAGTGTGGGAAGGTGCAATTGTGACGGCGGGCGTCCGTGCCGTCCATTCCGCGCAGGGCCTGCGCAAGGCCGACTCACCCCTTATAATCGGCAGATGCCTCGCGAGTCCGCCCCCGATTCCCACCACGAGCACGGCGTTGCCGTGGAGCCCGCGCGCCCGGAAGTGGCGCCGCCGCCGTTCTATCAGGTCATGCTGCTCAATGACGACTACTCCCCGATGGATTTCGTGGTGGACGTCCTGCAGCAGTTCTTCAACATGGACCTGGACAAGGCCACCCAGGTGATGCTGCACGTCCACACCCGTGGCCGTGGCGTCTGCGGTGTGTTCACCCGCGAAGTGGCCGAAACCAAGGTGGCCCAGGTCAACGAGTACGCGCGGATGAACCAGCACCCGCTGCTGTGCACGATGGAAAAGGCCTGACCGCCCACGATCTGTAGAGCCGAGCCCATGCTCGGCTGCTTTCTGCCCGGGCGTATCGACCCCGGATGGAGCGTGCCCACCAAGGTGGGCACCTATCAAGGCAGGCAGAGGATTCACGCCTCCGCCAGCGCCTGCAGGGCCATCCCGGCCACCGTCTCATCGATGTCGGCCGGGTCGCCATCATCCCGGAACCACACCGCTGACAGCCCGGCACTGGCCGCGATCCAGCGCAGCAGCCGCGTGCGCTCGATATCAGCCAGCTCGCAGACCTGTTCCAGCCGGGCATGGAAGCGCTCGGGCCGCGTTGCTACGTGGATGCCCGGCCCGCACAGGTCCGGGTTGCTGAACATCGTGGTGTAGTCGAAGGCGCGGTCACCCAGCAGCCGCTTCGGGTCGATCGCCAGCCAGCCCCGCGCGCCGAAATCCAGCACGTTGTCGTGGTGCAGGTCGCCATGCAGCGGCCGCATTTCCTGCTCGTCTTCCAGCAGTGCCATCGCCAGCGATCTGCACTGTTCCAGCAATGGCGGCAGCGGCGCCCTTGCCTGCAGCAGATCGGCGAACCATCTACGCAGGCAGACCAGGTCTTCTGGCGGCGCGCTCCGTGGCCGGTGCAGCTGCTGCAGGACCTGGCACAGGATCATGGTGCAGGCGTCGTCCTCGCCCTTGATCGAACGTTGCCGCAGCGAGTCGCCGTGCGCCCGTTCGATCAGGATCGCCGGCCCCTCGTGGGCCAGCAGGCGTGCGGCACCGTCGCCGTTCCACCAGCGCAGCAGGCGATGGCCGTTCTGTTCCTCTGTCTCCGTGCTCACCTTCAACATGGCCGCCTCGCCAGAGACGGTCAGCACCGGCCAGAGCCGGGCATGGGGGGTACGGATCAAAGGACCATCACGTCGCCATCGCCAGCGGCTCAGGTAGGGTTCGCTCATGGTGAGGGTGCTGTCCTGGAGTGAACGATGATCAAGCGGTTCGCACTGCTAACGCCATCTGAACGTCGCAATCCGCTAGGGTGATGGAAATCGCGTAGTCAGGCCGCATATTGTCCCCAACTGCCGCCGGAGTAATCCATGTTCAGCAAAGACCTCGAACACACCATCGGCCAGTGCTACAAGCGCGCCCGTGAGGCCCGACATGAGTTCATGACGGTCGAACACCTGCTGTTGGCACTGCTCGACAACCCGTCCGCCCAGGCCGTACTGAAGGCCTGTGGTGCCGACGCCGACCGCCTGCGCCAGGAGCTGGAGCAGGCCATCGAGGCCTCCGTGTCCCGCCTGGCCGAAGATGACGGCCGCGATACCCAGCCGACCCTGGGTTTCCAGCGCGTGCTGCAGCGGGCCGTGTACCACGTGCAGTCCTCCGGCAAGAAGGAGGTCACCGGCGCCAACGTGCTGGTCGCCATCTTCGGCGAAAAGGACTCCCACGCCGTCTATTACCTCAACCAGCAGGACGTCACCCGGCTGGATGTGGTCAATTATCTGTCCCACGGCATCGCCAAGCTGGGTGAGGAAGGCGAGCAACCGTCCTCGTCCGAGGGCGAGGGCCGCATGGAAGGGGGCGAGGGCGAGCCCAAGGGCGATGCCCTGACCGAGTTCGCCAGCAACCTCAACGAACAGGCCCGCGCCGGTCGCATCGACCCGCTGGTCGGCCGTGCCGACGAAATCGAACGCACCATCCAGGTCCTGTGCCGCCGCCGCAAGAACAACCCGCTGTACGTGGGCGAGGCCGGCGTCGGCAAGACCGCGATTGCCGAAGGCCTGGCCCGACGCATCGTGGAAGGCTCGGTGCCGGACGTGCTGGCCGATGCGGTCATCTATTCGCTCGACCTGGGCGCGCTGGTGGCTGGCACCAAATACCGTGGCGACTTCGAAAAGCGTCTGAAGGGTGTGCTGACCGCGTTGAAGAAGGTGCCCAATGCGGTGCTGTTCATCGACGAGATCCACACCATCATCGGCGCGGGTTCGGCGTCGGGCGGCACCATGGATGCCTCCAACCTGATCAAGCCGGCACTGGCGTCGGGCGAGCTGCGCTGCATCGGCTCGACTACCTTCCAGGAATACCGCGGCATCTTCGAGAAGGACCGGGCGCTGGCTCGTCGCTTCCAGAAGATCGACATCGTCGAGCCGACCGTGGGCGAGACCTACGAAATCCTGCAGGGCCTGAAGTCCAAGTACGAAGCCCACCACGGCGTCACCTACGCCGACGAAGCGCTGCAGGCTGCCGTCGACCTGTCGGTCAAGCACATCGCCGACCGCCTGCTGCCGGACAAGGCCATCGACGTGATCGACGAGGCTGGTGCCCGCCAGCGCCTGTTGCCGGAAGGCCAGCGCAAGGAGCTGATCGACGTCGAAGAGGTCGAGGCCATCGTCGCCAAGATGGCGCGCATCCCGGCCAAGCAGGTCAGCGCCACCGACAAGGATGTGCTGCAGCACCTGGAGCGCAACCTGAAGATGGTGATCTTCGGCCAGGATCCGGCCATCGGCACCCTGGCCTCGGCCATCAAGCTGGCGCGCTCGGGCCTGGGCAATCCGGAAAAGCCGATCGGCAACTTCCTGTTCGCCGGTCCCACCGGTGTCGGCAAGACCGAGGTGACCAAGCAGCTGGCGCTGCAGCTGGGCATCGAACTGGTCCGTTTCGACATGTCCGAGTACATGGAACCGCATTCGATCAGCCGCCTGATCGGTGCGCCTCCGGGCTACGTCGGCTTCGACCAGGGCGGCCTGCTGACCGAGAAGATCGTCAAGACGCCGCACTGCGTGCTGCTGCTGGATGAAATCGAGAAGGCGCACCCGGACATCTTCAACATCCTGTTGCAGGTGATGGACCGCGGCGTGCTGACCGACACCAACGGTCGCGAAGCCAACTTCAAGAACGTGGTGCTGGTGATGACCACCAACGCCGGCGCGGCGCAGGCCTCGCGGCGCTCGATCGGTTTCACCAAGCAGGACCATGCCACCGACGCGATGGAGACCATCCGTCGTGCGTTCACTCCGGAATTCCGCAACCGCCTCGATGCGGTGGTGCAGTTCCAGCCGCTGGGCTTCGAGCACATCCTGCGCGTGGTGGACAAGTTCCTGATCGAGCTGGAGATGCTGCTGCAGGAGAAGCACGTCAGCCTGTCGGCCACCCCGACCGCGCGCGACTGGCTGGCCCACCACGGCTTCGACCCGCTGATGGGTGCCCGCCCGATGGCGCGGGTGCTGCAGGACAAGGTCAAGCGCCCGCTGGCCGACGAGCTGTTGTTCGGCAAGCTGGTCAACGGCGGCAAGGTCAGCATCGACGTGCGCAACGACGAGCTGGTGGTCGAGGCGCAGGCCGAGCCGGAGCGGCTGTTGCCGGCCACGGTGGAATAAGCGTCTGCCGGGCATTGCCCGGCGACGGAGGCAACGACAGGGCGGCTCAGGCCGCCCTTGTCGTGTCGGCCTTCAGCGGCTGCGCTGGCGGGCCATGCGCTGGAAGGCGGCCGCTTCCAGGGGCTCGATGCGCTCGATCGTGCAGCTGGCGCGATCGGTTTTCAGCACGCTGCGCGAGCCGCCGCACAGCTGGTTGCTCTGGCCTTGGGTTTCAATGGCCAATCGCCGGGAGGTCACGGCGCTGTTGCAGGAGGCGGTGAAGACCACGCGATAGTGTTGGTCGCCACTGCGCAGCAGCACATCGCGATCGGCACCGGCGCGGACGATCTGCTGATCCTCACTCAACGCAATGCAGCTGTCACCGGTGGTGGCTGACGGCGTGTCGGCAGCCTGGGCGGCGGGTGCGATCAGGGCGGCGGTGATAAGTGCGAGCGCAGCGAAGCCAGCGGGCAGGGAAGACATGTTCATGACGGGGGCAGGGGGTGGCGATCCGGACTGGATCGGGTGCCACGATGACGCCGCTGGCGCGAATGCGAATCTGCCGCAAGCATGGCTGACCGATGTCACGGTGCATTCGGTCAGGGTGCCGTCCGGCAGGGCCGGATTTCAGGCATGACAAAAGGCCAGCGTCCAGGGCTGGCCTTGTCGGGGTGGCGCAACGCGCCAGCCGCTTACTTCATTCGGTAGGTGATACGACCCTTGGTCAGGTCGTACGGGGTCATTTCAACCTTGACCCGGTCACCGGTGAGGATGCGGATGTAGTTCTTGCGCATGCGGCCGGAGATGTGGGCGATGATTTCGTGCCCATTTTCCAGACGAACGCGGAAAGTGGTGTTCGGCAGCGTCTCGCTGACGGTGCCCTCGAACTCGATGGAATCGTCTTTCGACATGTAGTCCTGTGCGGTTCAGAAAACGGCCACGTTGGGCCTAAGGCGCAGCATTTTACGCGTCAAACGCCCAGCTTGCAAAGATTGTGTTATTCCCCGGCAAAATCCGCTGCCGGCACGCGCCCGACCCGCTGGGTCCAGGCGCCTTCCCGGCCCGGCGCCTGCACCGCGCTGCGGACCTGTTGCAGAAACGGCGCGCGCGGCAGGTGCTCGGCGCCCATGCGCAGCAGGTGCGGGTTCTCCACCTGCGCATCGATCAGTGGCCAACCCCAGCCATGCAGCGTGCGCGCCAGTGCCGCCAGCGCCACCTTGGAGCCGCCGCTGGCGCCACTGAACATGCTTTCGCCGAAGAACATCGCGCCAATGGCCACGCCATAGATGCCACCGACCAGCGTCTGCCGGTCCCACACTTCGAAGGAATGCGCGAATCCCAAGTCGTGCAGCTGGCTGTAGGCATCGACCATCGCCGGGCTGATCCAGGTGCCGTCCTGGCCGGGACGGGGGGCGCTGGCGCAGGCGCGCATCACCTGGCTGAAGGCGGTATCGGCGGTCACTTCCCAGGTGCTGCCGCGCAGCTGCCGGCGGAACCTGCTGCTCAGGTGCACGCCGTCAGTGCGGAACACCATGCGCGGGTCCGGCGACCACCACAGAATCGGCTCGCCCTCACTGAACCACGGAAAGATGCCGCCGGCATAGGCGTTGAGCAGGCGCAGCGGGTGCAGGTCGCCGCCCACGGCCAGCAGGCCATCGGGTTGGCGCAGCGCGGTCTCGGCCGGCGGGAAGGGGGCATCCGGCGCATCGGCCAGGCGCCAGGGAAGCTGACGGGTCATGACGGCATTGTATCTAGACGGTGAAAGGCATAAGTCTCACGCCTATTAATGGCGCAGCCTTCCGGAGGTGGAGTGGACTAGTTGGGTGGGCGCATCAGGCAGGCGGCTCCCACTCGGAACTCACTCTGCCTCAAAATGCGGAGAGGTGAGCGTCAGGCATCGAGATGCATTGGCGCCGGAGGGGGTGCTGATTTGTGCGAGCCCAATGTCTGAAATTATCAATCTGAGATCTACAGGGGGAGTAATGTCGGGAAAGTGGACTGCTATTGCCGGGTTGGCGCTAGCGATGCTAGGCGTCCTTGTTCCATTGGTTCTTTGGATGGCAGATTCCGATTCAAGGGAGATCGAAGTTAGGATTCTGTCCAAAGCGAACCTGAACCCCTCACTGCCAACCGGAGTGGACGGTGAGATGGAGTTCGCAATCGGTGGTAAGCGAGTCGTCAAGCCATACTATGTGGTGGTACAGGTGACGAACGCAGGAAATCGTTCTATCGCCGCTGCGGATGTTGAAAGGCCTTTAACTCTTGCGATGGGCAATGTGGCAATTGCGCAGGCGCAGGTCCTCACATCTCAGCCTGCGGCACTAAAGCCAGAGCTTGAAAGGCAAGAGCGACAGCTCGTTGTAAAGCCATTGCTCCTCAATCCGGGGGATAGCTTTCAGATCGGATTTCTCACGAGCGGCGCGGAACCAAGTGTGACTGCGCAGGCGAGAATTGCGGGGATCAGCGACGTCCGAGTAGTTAGCTCGCTTAGCGACGACACCGTTGTGGGAAAGTCGTTCAGGCTTGTGGTTGCATCAGCCCTCATGTGCATATATGGCTCCCTGCTGCTCGTGGGATTCGGTCAGTGGAGAGATGGTGGGCGCAGACTCGTACTTAGAAGATGGGCGACAATTCCAATGGCCTTCCTGTGCGGGCTTGGGGGCAGTGCGCTGTTTACCTCCGAGCTTGGCGTGTTACCACTAAAGGATTGGCGAACCATCGTATTCATCATCGGATCGGTGGTCTTCGCTGTTGTGCTGGCTCGAGTTCCCTTGAAGTGGGTCTATCATCAACCCGCATGAGCGACCCCATCACCGCCATTCTCGATGTGCACGATGCGCCGCGCACACGCAATGACAGCCTGGGCATGCTGTTGACCCTGGCCAGCGAAGACCGCCCCCAGCTTGGCGCGCTGCTGCTGCAGGCGCTGGAGCGCCGCTCGCCCAGCTCCGCCTTCCTCGATACGGCGCTGGATCTGCTGCCGGATGAGGTTGTCGCGCCGGTCTGTGCCGATGCCTGGCGGCGCTATCGTGACGGTGAGCGTGGCGAGCTGCTGACCAGCGTGCTGGAGTTCGCCAGCTACCAGGCGCCGCACACGCTGCAAGGCGACTGGGAGGCGCTGCTGGAGGTCGCCATCGAGGATGACATCCAACTGGCCTCGCAGGTCTGGCAGGCACTGCCGCCGCCGCTCGCGGCGGACTGGGCGCATCGGTTGACCGAGGCCGATGACGATCGCGAACTGGAGCGCGCCAAGGCACTGCTGTTGGCTGCCCAGCCGGAAACCCATGCCGCCGCCCGAGGCTACCTGGCCGACTGGAGCGATCTGGATGCGCAGGTCTGGGCGCACTGGGCGGGCCTGGCCGATGGCCCACGGCTGCGCCGCCTGCATGACCAGCAACCGCTGCACCTGCGCTTTGGAATCAGGCAGCACCGTGCACAGGTGGCCGAAGAGCCGGGCTGGCGCAAACGGATCTGGCGGCTGCATCCCACCTGGAATGGCGGTCAGGTGCAGCATGCGGGGCACATGGGCGGCTTGCTCGACGCTGTGTGTGGCAGTTGTCATGCACCGCTGCAGCGTCTGTTGCAGACCGACACTGCGGCGCTGGAGGAGGGAGCGGCCGGCTCGATCACCCTGGGCCTGTGCCTGGACTGCTGCGGCTGGGAAGATCCGCCCGTGCGTTTCTATCGCCACGATGCGGACGGTGTGCCGAGCTGCCACCCCAGCCAGTACCGTGAGGTGTTGATCAATCCCACCGACAGCGGCGACCTGATGCTGGCCGAGGTCGGTCTTGCCGCGATGGACAGCCACCGCTGGCAGCAGCAGGACTGGGGCCAGTCCAATCATCGGCAGAATCTGTCGCGGGTGGGTGGCGCGCCGAGCTGGGTGCAGAGCGCGCATTACCCGGCATGCATCGATTGCGGCGAGCAGATGCCTTTCGTGATGCAACTCGACTCAACGTTGCCGACCACCAATGAGGGCATGTTGCTGTGGGGGAGCGGCGGCATGCTGTACAGCTTCTGGTGCGCGAAGTGCCGGGTTAGCGGGCATTTCTGGCAGTGCACCTGAGCGCCTCGGTCGCCTGAAGGCTTCCATTTTTGAGATTTGTTGCATTCCCTTGTGAGGCACCTCCAGTCACCCTTTTGGTTTACATGCCCTGGGCCGACTGCCATGACCTGTATTGCCGCCATGCAAGAGCTGCTTGAGATGGCTCAAATGCCCGGGGGCTCAGATAGAGCCTTGGTTGCGATGCTCGATCTCTCTGAGCGTGATACCGCCGCCCTCTCGACACTGCTCATTCTGGCGATGAAGGTTCGGGCGAAGAGAAGCGGGATGCTAAGGGCTGCGGCTGAGTTGCTGCCGGATGACCGTGCCACAGAGGTTTGCAGGTTTGCTTGGATCGAGTTCAAGAGCGGTAATAACCACTGGCTGGCAGCCGAGATCGCGGCGCAGGCAGCCTATCGTTCCCCCGGATTGCTCCATGATGACTGGGATGCCGTCCTACGCCTGTCGGCCCATGAGCCTATAGAAGGCCCGTTCTGGCGGGAGCTGCCGATTGAGGTCGGCCGGCGGTGGATTCAGGAGGCAAGAGGGGCATCCTCATCTGCTGCTGGCTTGCCCGGAATGCCGCTTGAAATGAGCGGGGTAGTGGAGTTCCAGGATGCCGTGCGTGATCTACACGGTTCACGGAATGACCCTTGGGCAACAATTGGACGAGAGGGATTGTCTGGTCTCGAGGCGGGCTCCGGACGCGCGCTGCATGGAGGGTATGGTCTGCACCTGCGTTTCAATGCGCAGCTCCAGCGCTTGCAACTGGCGGAATCCACGGGCGTGGAGCGCCGCCTCCAGCGTTTGCATCCAACTTGGAAGGGCGGGAGTGCAAAGGCAACGGCGCATATGGGCGGTCGCCTGCAAGGGCGGTGTGGAATATGCGACTCACCATTGCAGCGTTTGCTGGAACTGGAGCTGGCGTTGATCGGCCCGTGCACCCTCTCGATGGTGACACTCGGCATATGCCTGGACTGCCCAGACAATGGAGAGTCCGGTTGGTGCCACGGAGATCCCGTGTACTTCCGCCACGATGCGCAGGGTCTTCCCTTCGCCCATGAATCGCAGGTTCTCGACCCGCGTGCATGTTCCGAAACGTCGCCTTCGCTATTGGTGGCGGGCGTCGATCTGGTCGAGCTTCCGGGTCGCTTCTGGCAACCGCCTAGCTATGTGGGCGGTCGGCAGAATTACAGCCGGGTGGGCGGACTGCCATCCTGGATCCAGAGCGGGTTCTATCTGTCCTGTCCCGATTGTTGCCGCACGATGTTCTTTGTCATGCAGCTTGACTCCCACATTCCTTTGGATGATGGCATCTCTGATGCAGTGGATGAATGGAGGAATGCTCTATACGTTCTGGTGTGACCATTGCCGGATCAGTGGGCACTACAGCCAGTACTCTTAGCTCATCCGAGCCAGCCCGACGCTACGGTTCCGTACGAAACGGGCTATGCCCCTGCAGCTCCTGCTGGTAGCGCCGCACATCCCGTCGTTCCTGCCGGCACCAGTCGCGCAGCGCCTCGGCAAACTCTGCATCGGCCACCCAGTGCCGGCTGCGCACGATGGTCGGCAGGAAGCCGCGCGCCAGCTTGTGCTCGCCCTGCGCACCCGGCTCGAAGCGGGCCACGCCCTCGCGCAGGCAGTATTCGATGCCCTGGTAGTAGCAGGCCTCGAAGTGCAGGCCGGGCAGGGTGGCGCCGCCCCAGTAGCGGCCGTACAGCGTGTCGCCACCACGCAGGCACAACGCACCGGCAATGGGTTCGCCGTCCTGTTCGGCCAGGAACAGCACCAGGCCGCGACCCAGTGAGATCGCCAGATGGCGCAGGAATGCCTCGGTCAGCGCTGGCGCGTTGCCGTATTCCAGGAAGGTCTGCAGGTAGAAGCGGTACATCGCCTGCAGATCGGCGCGGCTGGCTTCGTCGCCATGCACCACCCGGAAGGTGATGCCCTGTCGGGTGACCTTGGCCCGCTCCTGGCGGATGTTCTTGCGGTGCTTGTGGTTCATGGCGTCGAGGAACTGCTCGAACGTGCTCCAGTCGCCCGGGTTCTGCCACTGGAACTGGATGTCCTCGCGCAGCAGCCAGTCGTCGCCGAAGGCGGTCTCGTCAGCTGCCGTGTGGAAATTGATGTGTGCCGACGACACGTCGAGTGCGGGCATCTGTCCGCGCAGTGCCGTCAACAGCATGGTGCGCTGCGAATCGTCACCGGCTAGCAGCCGCGGGCCGGTCACCGGCGAGTACGGCACCGCGCCGAGCCACTTCGGGTAGTAGTCGCGTCCGTGGCGTGCATAGGCGTTGGCCCAGGCGTGGTCGAATACGAACTCGCCATGCGAGTTGGTCTTCAGGTAGCCGGGAATGGCGCCGACCAGGGTGTCGCCGTCCCACAGGGTAAAGTGCTGCGGCTGCCAGCCCCAGTCCTCGCGCAGGCAGCCATGGGTTTCCAGGCCGGCAAGGAAGGCGTGGCTGACGAACGGGTTGCGGCCGTCGTGCAGGGCATCCCAGTCGGTGGCGGGAATTGACTGCAGCGTGTCGAGAAAGCGGGCGGAGGGCATGGGGAGAGGATAGGGCAGGTGAGGTCCGGGATGGTGTCGCGGCGCCGCCGATTGAGTTTAACCAGGCTGGCGTGTGGGTCTGATCGCCCGTTACGATGGGAGCGACGGGGTGCCGATTGGCGTAGGCCTTGGATCACTCGGTACCGCTGACTGCAGGGGCACGGTCGATGCCGTTCAGTGTTCGCCAATGGACTGCTTGCCTTTCTCAAAATTCTCGGGGAGCTGTTCGAGGCTGGCGAGGATTGGCTTGTTGCGGCGTTGGTCGACGCGAAGGGCCTGAGGGAAATTGTGAATTCGCGGATCTGAAACGCCTGGCATTACATCCCTTCTGAGGGTTTGACAGTGTTGATCCGTGCGACACGCGTGGCGCACTTCCCAGCCCTTCAAAGGAACTGATGTGAACTTCGTGCGCGCGTTCCGCCGGATTGGATTGGCGTC
The DNA here is from genome assembly GCF_021605635.1 of Stenotrophomonas sp. PA-6-5C. Lineage (NCBI taxonomy): Bacteria > Pseudomonadati > Pseudomonadota > Gammaproteobacteria > Lysobacterales > Lysobacteraceae > Stenotrophomonas > Stenotrophomonas sp. PA-6-5C. The sequence continues at coordinate 9,076 of NZ_WKEE01000044.1, read as the reverse complement.
GATCATTGCCTGCACCTTACCCTGTCCGCAGGCGCTCACTCAGCCTTGGCCGCCCGCCGCTGAGACGGATGTGGCGTTGGATCTTCTATTGACGCGGCAGGCGCAGAAGATCCTGGATGACCACCAGTTGCGCAAGTCCAGATCCACGGGCATATCAGTGGGTGCCTCGGTTGACATCCAGCAACGGAAGCTCGTCATCAGCTTCGGGGCTGGAATCCTGCCGTCGGAGGACGATCATTCGCTCGAGGAACTGGAGCAGTACATCAGGAACACCTTGGAGGCCTACACCATGAAGGCCGGCGTAGGCGAAGTTGAAACGGTCATTCTTTACGAGGGAAAGCCCTACTGGGAACACTTTCCTCGCGACATCAGTGCGCAACAGCAAGGCTCTGCCAGGCAGGCAGGGGGCCAGGTTCTTGTCTCGGCCAGTCACGGGCTGCTGAGAGTGCACCCTGGCATGGAGTGGGAATTCCAGCGGCCTGTACGCAATGGTGTGCAGGAGGATCTGATTACGCCCGGATATGCGGACGAGTTGCAACGGCTGCTGGAAGATCGCGGGAGTGTGGCCGTGCATCGTGCGCGTCGCGGCGGGGCCGGTGCGCACCCGGATTCAATGCGTCCGTGGTACGAGATGTCAGCTCGTTACCATCTCAAGGATCTTCTTCCTGATCGGACAGATATCTGGAACCACTTTGCGAACAGTAGTGCGAGCGACAGGGAGGTGTCAGATGACATCCGCGCTCGACCGTACTACGCGAATCATCTCGGCGTTGCAGGGATGCTCAGCATTCACACCAATGCGGATGTGCCAGGCGTTGCCCGTGGGTCAAGGGTTTTCTACCATTCAAGCAAGCCAGCGGATCGACAGCTCGCCGATCTGACGTTGTGCTGCATGCGGGAGCTCATCACCGCACAGGAGGGTTACGCTGACTTTCCTGTTCCCCGAGGTGGCGTTGCCGCAGGGCATGGTGAAAACAACTTCGCAACCATGCCGTCCATAGTGGTCGAGGTGGCTTTTCACACAAATGCCACGGACGCCGCCGCCCTCCAGGACCCGGTGTTCCGTACCGCTTCCATGAAGGGAGTCGAGAAGGGCTACCGGCTCTTCCGCGAAGGCAAGGGCTGCGTTCCGTTGAAAGCCGAGCCCATCCAGGGAATACGGTTGCCTCAGGGAAGCTCACAGCAGGTGGATGTCGCCTTCGAGGGCTATCCGCAGTACCCCATCGAACTGGTCACCACGAACATGGGTTGCCCGCCGGGCTGGACCTGCAGCGACGGAAAGGTTCACATCGCTAGCCCCGACGACAAGCCCAGCCAGATTACCCTGCGGTGCGAGAACGCCGGGAGTGCGCCAATTCTGTGGGATACGCGGGTCGTGGACGCCGATGGCGTGAAATCGCCGCCTGTGCGCCACGTCGTGCAGTGCATCCGAACGTCGCGCGGATTGAGTGGGGCTCCGATCAGCCCTGCCGGTGTGGAGCCCGCGACGGCGGGTTGAGTGCTTTGAAGCGGGCGCTTTCGCGCCCGCTTCGAGTCAACCATGCCTCTGGCGCTGCAGAAGCCAGCCTCAGCTGGCCTTGCCCTGCGCATCCAGGTAACGCTCGGCATCCAGTGCGGCCATGCAGCCGAAGCCGGCCGAGGTGATCGCCTGGCGGTAGTGCTGGTCGGCCACGTCGCCGGCGGCGAACACGCCTTCCACCGAGGTCTGGGTGGCGTTGCCGCCCAGGCCCGAACGGATTTCCAGGTAGCCGTTGTTCATGGTCAGCTGGCCGTCGAACAGCTGGGTGTTCGGGTGGTGGCCGATGGCCACGAAGAAGCCGTGCGCGTCGATGTCGCGGGTGCTGCCGTCCAGGGTCGACTTCACGCGCACGCCGGTCACGCCGGCCTCGTTGCCCAGCACTTCCTCCACCTGGTGGTGCCAGACGGTTTCGATCTTGCCGGCTTCAACCTTGGCGAACAGCTTGTCCTGCATGATCTTCTCCGCCTTCAGGGTGTCGCGGCGGTGGACCAGGTAGACCTTGCGGGCGATGTTGGACAGGTACAGCGCTTCTTCCACGGCGGTGTTGCCGCCGCCGACCACGACCACGTCCTGGTCACGGTAGAAGAAGCCGTCGCAGGTGGCGCAGGCGGAGACGCCGCGGCCCTTGAACTCGTCTTCGGTCGGGATGCCCAGGTACTTGGCGGTCGCGCCGGTGGAGATGATCAGCGCGTCACAGGTGTACTCGTGGCTGTCGCCGATCAGCTTGAACGGGCGCTGCGACAGGTCTGCGGTGTGGATGTGGTCGAAGATGACCTCGGTCTCGAAGCGCTCGGCGTGGGCCTGCATGCGCGCCATCAGGTCCGGGCCCATCAGGCCATGGGCGTCACCCGGCCAGTTGTCCACTTCGGTGGTGGTCATCAGCTGGCCACCCTGCTGCAGGCCGGTGATGACGACCGGCTTCAGGTTGGCGCGGGCAGCGTAGACGGCAGCGGTCCAACCGGCCGGGCCGGAACCGAGGATGACAAGACGCTGGTGGCGGGAGGGCAGGCTGGTGCTCATGTAGACTCGCGAAAAGGTAGATGGGACAAGGCGCGGCGATGTTTGCACAGCATCCTTGGCTGGTCATAGAGTGGCGGCTGGGGCAGGGCGATTCAAGCCGATGAACAGAACAGCGCCATCCACGGGCGGTTTCGGGCCCTGTCCCCGCTTGCGCGGCAACGGATAACTGAAAACTGACGCCGTCTCGTTTATTATCAAACACTAACAGCGCATTCCAAAGGTATGGTCTAAGGTGGCGAAGCAGGTCCCCGAACGCTCCAAGTCCGACGACAAAAAGGCGTCGCGTCGCTCGGCGGCAGCGGCCACGACCGACAATCCACGCCGTCAGCGCCTGTGGCGTGACCTGGGTCTGATCGCCATCGCGCCGGCGCTGCTGTATCTGGCTGCCAGCCTTTTCACCTATTCAGCGACGGACCCGGGCTGGTCGCACACCGGCAGCGTGGTCGCGCCGGTACACAACATGGGCGGCCGTGCGGGCGCGTGGATCGCCGACGTGCTGCTGCAGTTGTTCGGCTACATCGCCTTCCTGCTGCCGGTGGTGCTGGGCGCGCTGGCCTGGATTGCGATGTTCGGCCTGAAGCGCGAGAGCAAGGGCGAGAACGATCTGGACCCCGCATTGCGGCTGGTCGGGCTGGTCGGCTTCCTGATTGCCGGCACCGGCTTCCTGCACGTGCGCCTGTTCAGTGGCGATGTCTCCAGTGCCGGCGGCATCCTTGGCAAGCTGGTCGGAAATTCGCTCAGCGTGGGCTTTGGCGCGCTGGGCGCCAACCTGTTCGTGCTGGTGCTGCTGCTGGCCTCGATCACCCTGGCTACAGGCCTGTCCTGGTTCGTGGTGATGGAGAAGATCGGTCGCGGCGTGATGTCGCTGGCACCGTTGCTGGAGCGCAAGAAGGAGCAGGCCACCGAGTGGCAGCAGACCCGCGTGATGCGCGAGGAGCGCCAGGAAGTGCGCAAGGCCGATGCCGAAGTGCGCGCCAAGCGCGAACCGGTGAAGATCGAGCCGCGCCCTGAGCCGGTGATCGAAAAGAGCGATCGGGCCAAGCGCGACAACCAGATCCCGATGTTCCGCGGCGTCAATGGCGACGGCTCGGACCTGCCGCCGCTGGCCCTGCTGGATGATCCCAAGCCGCAGCCCGTCGGCTATGACAAGGACACCCTCGACGCGCTGTCGCGGCAGATCGAATTCAAGCTCAAGGATTTCCGCATCGATGCACAGGTGGTCGGCGCCAACCCCGGCCCGGTCATCACCCGCTTCGAGATCGAGCCGGCGCCGGGCATCAAGGTCAGCCAGATCAGTTCGCTGGACAAGGACATCGCCCGCGGCCTGTCGGTCAAGTCGGTGCGCGTGGTCGATGTGATTCCCGGCAAGTCGGTGATCGGCCTGGAAATCCCCAACGTCACCCGCGAGATGATCTACCTGTCCGAGCTGCTGCGCTCGAAGGAGTACGACAAGTCGGCCAGCTCGCTGACCCTCGCGCTGGGCAAGGACATCGCCGGTCGCTCGACCGTGGCCGACCTGGCGCGCATGCCGCACCTGCTGGTGGCCGGTACCACCGGCTCGGGCAAGTCGGTGGCGGTCAACGCGATGGTGCTGAGCCTGCTGTTCAAGGCGTCGCCGAAAGACCTGCGGATGCTGATGATCGACCCGAAGATGCTCGAACTGAGCGTCTACCAGGGCATCCCGCATCTGCTGGCGCCGGTGGTCACCGACATGAAGGAGGCTGCCAACGGTCTGCGCTGGTGCGTGGCCGAGATGGAGCGCCGCTACAAGCTGATGAGCGCGGTGGGCGTGCGCAACCTGGCCGGCTTCAACAAGAAGGTGAAGGACGCGCAGGACGCCGGCCAGCCGATGATGGACCCGCTGTTCAAGCCGAACCCGGAGCTGGGTGAGGCACCGCGACCGTTGGAGACGCTGCCGTTCATCGTCATCTTCATCGACGAATTCGCCGACATGATGATGATCGTCGGCAAGAAGGTCGAAGAGCTGATCGCGCGCCTCGCGCAGAAGGCGCGTGCGGCTGGCATCCACCTGATCCTGGCCACCCAGCGCCCGTCTGTGGACGTCATCACCGGCCTGATCAAGGCCAACATTCCCACCCGCATCGCCTTCCAGGTCAGCTCGAAGATCGATTCGCGCACCATCCTCGACCAGTCCGGCGCGGAGACGCTGCTCGGTCACGGCGACATGCTGTATCTGCCGCCAGGCACGGCGATGCCCGAGCGTGTGCACGGCGCCTTCGTGTCCGATGAAGAAGTGCATCGCGTGGTCGAGCACCTCAAGGCAATGGGCCCGGCCGACTACGTTGACGGCGTGCTGGACGAAGTACAGACGATGGGTGATGGCGTGGTGGTCGGTGCGACCGGCCTGCCGGAGACCAGTTCCGGCGGCGGCGATGAGTCCGACCCGCTGTACGACGAAGCGCTGCGCGTGGTCACCGAGACCCGTCGTGCCTCGATTTCCGGGGTGCAGCGTCGCCTGAAGATCGGCTACAACCGCGCGGCGCGACTGATCGAGGCCATGGAAGCGGCCGGTGTGGTCAGTTCGCCCGAACACAACGGCGACCGCACGGTGCTGGCGCCGCCGCCGCCGAAGTAAGCCCTGCCGCATTCCCGACGTCCTAGGAACCGATGCATGCTTCAACCCGTTTCCTGCGCGCTGGCGCTGGCCTGCCTGCTGGCAGCCGGCCCGGCGCTGGCCGATGCCGCCGCGACGGCTGCACCTGCGGTCGCGCCGCCGTCCACCGGCAGCGATGCCGAGGCCAGCAACAACTTCAGCTTCGTCCGCTATCGCGCCGACTACCAGGTGCGCGCCGATGCCGGCAACGTACAGACCGAAACCTACGAAATCCTGCTCAAGACCAAGGCAGCGGTGGAGCAGTTCAGCCAGGTGCGGTTGAGCTACAGCGAGAAGATGGAAACGCTGGACGTGGTCAACGCCTACACGCTGACCGCCGACGGCCAGCGCCGCGAGGTGCCGGCCGATCGCATCTACACCCAGGAAAGCTATTCCAGCGCCTCGGCGGCGATGTATGCCGACCGCAAGGTGCGGGTGATCGTGTTCCCCAACCTGGCGCCGGGCACGCGGCTGTTCTACCAGGTGCGGCGCACCCAGCTGACGCCGTACTTCCCGGGATACTTCGGCCTGTGGGAAACCTTCAATGTGTTCACCCAGTACGACGATGCCGAGGTGACCCTGAGCGCGCCGGCCAATCTGCCCATGTTCGTGGACAGCCGCGGCGTGCAGGGCAGTGATCGCCCGGTGGTGAAGAACGGCCTGGCGACGTGGCGCTGGCGCTACCAGCGCCGCGAACCGATGCAGGCGCAGAACTGGTCGGCGGCGGTGTGGGAGTTCGGGCCGAACATCATGGCCAGCACCTACCGCGATTGGGCGCAGATGGGCCGCGCCTATCAACTGAAGGCGGGGCCGGCCGCGCAGGTCACGCCGGAGATCCAGGCGCTGGCAGACGAAGTCACCGATGGCGTCAGCGACCGTCGCGCGCAGGCCGATGCGCTGTACCGCTGGGTCGCGCAGAACATCCGCTACGTGGCGGTGTACCTGGGCAATGGCGGCCTGGAGCCGAGCAGCGCGCATAGCATCCTCGACAACCACTACGGCGACTGCAAGGACCACGTAACCATCCTTGAAGCTCTGCTGGCGGCCAAGGGCATCACCAGTTCGCCGGTGCTGATCGGTGCCGGCGGTGGGCCGACGCTGCCGAAGATTCCGCTGCTGGGTCGCTTCAACCACGCCATCACCTATGTGCCCGAGTTCGATCTGTACCTGGACTCGACCAGTGCGTGGGCGCGCTTCGGCCAGTTGCCCGACGGCGACCTCGGCGCGCCGGTGCTGCACACCCGCGATGCCACCCTGGCGCGCACGCCTGCCAACGACCCGCAGCGCAACGCGACGGTGATGGACGTGCGCTTCACCTTCGACGCGCAGGGCAATCTGCGTGGCGAGACGGTGCCGCAGCTGAGCGACAACGCCGAGATAGGCATGCGCGCGCAGTTCGCCCAGCTCAATGCACAGAACCGCGCGCGCGCTGAAGAATCGATCATGGCCGCGTCCGGTTTCGATGGCCGCGGCCAGCTGCAGCTGCAGGGTGTGCCGGTCGACCTGACCCGGCCGTTCGGTTATCGCATGGCGTTCCAGGCCGAGGATTACGTGGACTTCGACGTGGCCGGCGGCATGGCCGTACCCGATCCGCCGGGTGGCGAATCGGTGCGCGGGCTGTACGCGAGCGCCTCGGCACCGGACAACGAGACGCCGTTCTACTGCAATGCCAGCCTGCGCGAAGAAACCTATCGCCTGCAGTTCCCGGCCAATGCCCCGATCATCGCGATTCCGGGCAGCCAGCGGTTTGCCAATGCGGCCGGCGAGTACCGGGTCGACTGGAGCCGGCAGGGCCAGGAAGTGACCGTGCATCACCGCCTGCAGCAGAATGCGGTGCGCGGCGCCGAGGCGCTCTGCCAGCCGCAGGACTATGCCGCGTTCCGCGCGCTGTTCCGCGAGGTGCGCCGCGGCTTCCGTGGCCAGGTGCTGTACGGCAAGCTGCCCGGCGCTGGCGGCTGAATCGCCGATCAGCGATCAGGGCGTCATAATGACGTCCTGATCGCCCATTCATCTTTTGCCGGGCACACTGGCACCTAACTTTCCTGGCCGCGCGCCCACAGGATTTTCGCATGAACCTTCGCCTCCGTCGTTTCCTTGCCACCACCACCCTGGCCGTGGCCTGCGCCGCCGCCGGCAGCGCCTGGGCCGGCGCCCGTGATGACCTGAAGACCTTCACCACCGGCCTGAAGGGCCTGGATGGGCAGTTCAGCCAGCAGGTGTTCGACAGCCGCGGCAAGGTCAAGGAATCCACCAGCGGCCGCGTTGCCTTGTCGGCGCCGCGCCTGTTCCGCTGGGAATACGTGCGCCCGCATGAACAGCTGATCGTGGCCGACGGCAAGAAGGTCTGGATGTTCGAGCCGGACCTGGAACAGGCGACCGTGCGCGAGCAGGGCAAGGAAGAGCAGAACAGCCCGCTGACCGCACTGATCAATCCGGCGCTGCTGGAGCAGCAGTACGACGTCAGCGAAGAGGCTGCCACCCGTGATGGCCTGCAGTGGCTGTCGCTGTCGCCGAAGCGCGATACCGAAGCCAGCTTCCAGTACGCCGCGCTGGGCTTCAATGCGCAGGGCCTGGCGAAGATGGAGATCACCGATGCGGTGGGCCAGCGTACCGTGATCAGCTTCAGCGGCTGGAAGCGCAACCCCAGCTTCGCCGCCAACACCTTCCGCTTCACCCCGCCGGCGGGTACCGACGTCATCGGCAACTGATGCGTGACGCCGGGCCCGGCCCGGCGCTACCTGCTCCGGGGCGCTACCTGCTCCGGTGGGTGTCAACCTTGGTTGACACGTTTCTGATCTGCCGGCCAGCGGCCGGCACTACCGATCCTGATCCGCTGGGTATGTCCAGGCGCTACCGCGATCCGACCTGACCCGCTCTGGTAGGTGCCAACCTTGGTTGGCACGCTTTCGGCTGGCTCATCCGTTGTCCGGGTGAACAATGACCTGCCACGCAGCGCCATCAAATCGCATCAGGTCCCAGGGCGTCAGCACCCACAGCACGCTGCCGGCGGAACTGACGTCAACGATCGTCGCATTTCTCAGTTCTTCGGGGATGCCTTCCAGTAAGGGTTCAACTACCCCGGTTTCGAGGCTGTAGACGTACAGGCCTGCATATTCAGTGCCGATGTAGATCTGTTGCCCATGTTGACAGGCCGAGTTGAAGTTGATGTCCTCGCTTACGTCATGGCGTAGGCACTCAAATCCAGTAGAGATGTTGCCGGTAACGATGGCGCCTTCCATGCCGACGAAGAAGAGGCGACCCTGGTCAGTTCTACATGCATGAAACAGCTCCGCAGTGGTGACTTGCTCGGGCAGTGTCCAGTTCAAGCCATCCCAATGCGCAATCAGGCCATCAGACCCGATTGCGTAGAGGTCTGTTAAGCCGGTTCCGCAGAGGTCGTTCACGCTGGCCACGTCAAAACTGGCGAGCAACTCCCTGTACGCAGGGTCCTTGCGGCCCTCAGCAATCTGGTTGCGCGTTTCGTCGAACTTCCGGCGCAGCTCGGCCTCACGCTTCGCCGGATCAGTGGGTAGTGCGGCAGCACCGTCAAGTTCGAATATGTGGCCGCAATACAAGAGCCAAGTTTCGAAGTCCATCGAATCAAGATCGTCCTCGAGACTCCTGCGCTCGGGTGCGGGGAAGTGAGTGGGAAGTTGCTTCCACCCAGCCTCGTTGCGGTGATAGATCATTCCGTGCACACCGCAGCAGAACAGATCTTCACCCAGCTGCCGAATGCGGGTCAGGCCGCCTGTATCCGCCTTAATGCGCTCAATCGTGGCGCCAGCGCGGGTGTAGTCTTCCAGCTGTCCCCAGTAGTCCAGCGCAAGCACCCGCCGCGGGCCACTGTTGTCTTCTGCTGGGATGAATAGCGTGGACATGACCTGGAAGTCCGGCAGGTCGTGATGGAACCATCCTTCCTGAGG
>NZ_WKEE01000043.1:0-48581 GCF_021605635.1 Stenotrophomonas sp. PA-6-5C | reverse complement strand
GACGTCTCTTACTGTCTGCCCCTCTACAACGACAAGGCGAACCGCCTCGTCCCTCATGCCCTGAGTGATCTGTTTTGCCATGGGTCTACCTCGATGCTCGAAAATGATCCTATCGAGTGTCCAAGTTGATTAGACCACCGCAACCCATCCATGGGGGCTTGGCCGCGGCATCCATGCCGCGGACACCCCCGCAACCGGACCCACCCCGCCTTCGACAGATCTCCGCGATCTGTTGGAACGGCATGGCGTGCCCTTGGTGGGTGTCGACCTTGGTCGACACGTAGATCCACGCCATGCGTGGATGAATTTCAATCGAAATTGAATATTTCGACAGTTGATCGAAGAGCATCCACGCATGGCGTGGATCTACTGGCCACCGGCCAACTGTCAAAGGCGGGGCACTGTGGGTTTGCGGGGTGTGAGCCGCATGGATGCGGCGACCAAGCCTCCATGGACGGATTCACGGCGTCCCCGCAAACTCACAGTGCACCGCCATCCCACGGAATGCCGCTGTTGCTGTTGTTTCGGCCGTTGCTCTTGCTTCGGCAGGTGCAGGGCGCAGCCCTGCCGAAAAACCCTTACTTCACCCGACGACCTTGGCGATCGATACGGAACCACTCGCCGCCTTCCATCGGCGTGTGCCCATCGCCATCGGGTGTGCCGCGTCGGCAGCCGTTGCAGACCTCGGCCACGCCGTCCTGGAACGGCCAGGCAAAATCGAACGTGGCCGCAATCACCTGCTCGAAGGCGGCGTTGAAGTAGCCCACGCGCTCGCCGACGCGGCCGCGGAACAGGCCTTCCTGCAGGGAGTCTGCGCCGTTGTCCCAGGCGATCACCGCCTGGCTGCGGCCGCGACGGTCGACGTAGTGAAAGCCGTCGGCGGTCTGTACCAGCGCCAGGCCATCACCGTCGTAGGGAAGATCCTGCAGGGTGTCCGCGCTGATCTGCGGCTTGTGATCGACGACCTCGCAGCCGGGCAGCATCCACAACCCGTGTTCTTCGGTCATGACCTTGCAGGCCGGCCCCTGCGCTGACGCGCAGGTACTGGCCAGCACGCCCAGCAGGGCCAGCCAGCGCGCACGGCGCAGGCGGGCCAGGGCAGGGGGTGCCGGCCGTGCCATCACTTGCTGTCAGCCTTGCGTTCGAAGGTCGCCGGTGCCGGCAGTTCCACCGGTACGCCCTTGTCGTCGCAGGTGCCGGCCTTGCACAGGCGATCGCGCAGGGCCGGGGTGGCCTGCACGATCATGTGGTAGATCGCGTTCTGTTCCAGGGTGCCGCGGATCGCCTTGCTGCCCGGGCCGCGTGCCCAGATGCCGACGTCCTCGCCACCATGCGATTCGGACTTCATCGGGACCAGCGCTTCCTGCATGTAATCCGGATGCTCGGTATCGACATCGTGCAGGTTCGGGCGGCCGTTGGCCGGCTCGAAGCTGCTGGGGTTGTGCGGATAGCGCTTCGGGCCCGCCGGCTGCTGGTTGCTGGTGCCGGTATGGCCGGGGCCGTTGGCATAGCTCAGGGTGGTGTAGGGCTGGCCGTTGCCATCCAGCGCCAGGTCGAGCTTGCCCGCGCCGTCTTCGCCACCCTTGTCCTTCACCTTGCCCAGGATCGGGTTGCCACGGGCCGGGTAGCCGACGAAGTTCAGGGTGTGCGAATGGTCGGCGGTGACGATGATCAGCGTGTCGTCGGCCGAGGTCAGCTCGTTGGCCACGCGCACGGCATCGGACAGGGCCACGGTTTCGGTCAGTGCCCGGTAGGCGTTGCCGCTGTGGTTGGCGTGGTCGATGCGCGCGCCTTCGATCATCAGCACGTAGCCTTCCTGGTGGCGCGACAGGTTCTTGATCGCTGCAGCGGTCAGCTCGGCCAGGCTCGGCTCACCGGCCGGGTCCTGCGGGCGTTCGTACTCGTAGCGCATGTGGTCCGGCTCGAACAGGCCGAGGATCGCCGGTGCGTTGGCGGCGGCCTGCAGCTGCTTGCTGTTCCACACATAGGCGCCCTGCGGGTGTGCCTGCTGCCATTCCTGCACCAGGCTGCGGCCGTCCAGGCGCTGGCCGACCTTGTCGTCGTACTCGGGGTCGCGCTCTTCCACGGTGGTGAATTCACCACGACCGCCGCCCAGGGCGACCAGCGGGCCACGGCCGTAGCGCGAGGTCGACAGCAGCTGCTGGGCGATGTCCTTGCAGCCGGCGGCCTTGGCCGCTTCGGTCAGGTCGGTGTCGTTTTCCCAGTTGCGCTCGGGCGAATGCGCGTAGGTCGCGGCCGGCGTGGCATGGGTCAGGCGTGCGGTGGAGACCACGCCGGTGGCCAGGCCGGCGCTGTCGGCCAGCTGCAGCCAGGTCAGCAGGCCCTTGGACAGGCTGTCGGCGCAGTCGGTACGGGTACCTGCGCTGACGCCGATCGCACCCATGTGGGTCTTCACGCCGGTGGTGATGGCGGTCATGGTGCCGGCCGAATCCGGCGTCTGCGAATCGGTGTTGTAGGTCTTGCTGAACGCGGTGGCCGGGAAGCGCTCCCACGACAACAGGTTCTCTTCGCCCGAGCCGCCCTTCTGCTGGCCTTCGTAGATGCGCGAGGCAGCCACGGTGGTCAGGCTCATGCCGTCACCCAGGAACAGGATGACGTTTTTGGCCTTGCCGGCCATCGCACCATTGGCGGCCGCCTGGGCGGCACCGCTGCGGTACCACCACTGCGGGGTTTCACCGGCAGGGTGGGCGACGGGGGCAACGCTGACCTTCAGGCCGGCCGGGGCGGACGCGGGGGCGGTGCTGGCGCAGGCGCCGAGCAGCAGGGTCGTGGCGCAGGCGGCCAACAGGGAGACGGAACGACGCATGGACGCTGGGATCTCACAAAGTGTAACGGGACGTTCATTATGCCCGGCCCCGCAAGGCACGCCGATGACACACTGATTTGCCACGCGGGCGGTCGTTCTGCGGCCCGCCTTGGGCTATCGTGCCAGCATCCCTTCCTACCCCCTTGGATTGCCTATGAAGCTGGTCTCTGCCTGGCTGCGGATTCCATTCTGGCAGCGCGTGGTCGGTGGCTTCGTGCTTGGTGCGCTGGCCGGCTGGGCGCTTGGCCCGGCTGCTGAAACCTGGTTCGGCCCGCTCGGCGAGCTGTACGTGACCCTGATCAAGATGATCGCGGTGCCGCTGGTGTTCTTCGCGGTCATCAACGCGATCTCTTCGCTGCACGGCCAGAAATCGGTGGCCGCGCTCAGCGGGCGCACGTTCCTGTGGTTCGTGATCACTGCCGCGCTCGCGGTATGCGTGGGCCTGGGCGTGGGTACAGTGCTGCAGCCCGGCGCCGGTGGCCTGCAGCTGTCGATGGCCAGCAACTATGTGCCGCGCGAAGTGCCCAGCGTGGTGCAGGTGCTGCTGGATGTGGTGCCGTCCAACGTGTTCTACGCGCTGTCGGGCATCGGCACCAAGGTCAACGCCGCCGGTGAAACCGTGTTGGCCGCAGGCCGTGGTTCGATCCTGCCGGTGATCTTCTTCGCTGGCCTGGTCGGCTTTGCCATCGTCAAGCTCGGCGAGAAGGTGACCGAAGCGCGCAAGCTGGTCGGGCAGATGAGCGACATCATGATCCAGGTGACCCGCTTCGTGCTGGAAGTCACCCCGATCGGCACCTTCGGCCTGATCGCCGGCCTGGTCGGCAGCTATGGCTTCGAGAAGCTGTTGCCGCTGGGCCACTTCGTGCTGGCGCTGTACGTGGCCTGCGCGCTGCACATCGTGGTGGTGTACAGCGCGCTGCTGCTGGCGCACGGCCTGAACCCGCTGAAGTTCTTCCGCGGTGCGGCACCGGGCATGCAGGTGGCCTTCGTCAGCTCCTCCAGCTTCGCGGCGATGCCGGTCGCGCTGCGTTCGATCACCCACAACCTGGGCGTGAACAAGGACTACGGTTCGTTCGCGGTTCCGCTGGGCGCGAGCATCAAGATGGACGGCTGCGGCGCGATCTATCCGGCGCTGTGCGCGGTGTTCATCGCCCAGTACAGCGGCGTGCCGCTGACGCCCGAACAATACGTGGTGGTGCTGATCGCTTCGGTGCTGGGCAGCTTCGGTACCGCCGGCGTGCCGGGTACGGCGGTGATCATGGCGACGGTGGTGCTGAGCGCGGCCAACCTGCCGCTGGAAACCATCGGCTATCTGTATGCGATCGACCGCATCCTGGACATGATGCGCACGATGACGAATGTGACCGGGCAGATGCTGGTACCGGTGATCGTGGCCAAGGAAACGGGCCTGCTCGACCAGACGGTGTACGACAACCCGTCGACCAACGTCGGCATCGATGATCCCGACCCGAGCCCGCCGCGCGCCTGAAGCGGCACTGCAACGGGCTGTATCAGTACCTGTAACACTGCTGATACAGCCCCGATGGCGCCTTGCGCAGTGGTGTTTCCTGCGCGTTAAGGCGAACGGAATCCGAACGAAGTTGTAACACTGCGGCGTCATGCCGCCGCGGTGTTACCCGTCAAACCCCCGCTGCGACGGCCTCCCGGTGTTGGCACGAAAGCTGCTCATTCCCCTCGCATATGCAACGGGAGAGCGGCATGGACGGCAGCACCACCCTTATCACTGTTTCTGGCTGGCAGCTTGCGCTGCTGCTGGTGCTGGCCGTTCCGCTGGCGGCCGCTGCTTCGGGCGCCCGCCAAGGGGTGAAGGCGCAGCCAGGTGAAATCGTCCTGCTGCGCGATGTCGCCACGCGCCCGGCCTACCGCATGGCGCCGCCCGGCGTGGCATTGATCGCCGATCCGAAACCGCAACATGAGATCGCCGCTGCACTCGGCAGCGGTGGCGCCGCCAGCGGCATGGATGAACTCAGCGAGGACGACTACGCCGGTCTCGGTGCCGGTCAGTCCGGCAACGTGCACGCGCACGGTGTCACCACCGTCGAGCGGGTGACCCAGCAGGCATTGGGCGGAACCCTCGGCCGCTCGGGCGAGGGGATGATCAGTGGCAGCAGCCTCAGCGGTGCGATGAGCGGCCCGCTGGGTGCGGTCGGCAATACCACACGCGGCATCGGCGATACCGTGCGCGGCGCACTGTCGCAGTTCCCGCTGGGCGCACCGGCGCAGGCGGGTGGCAAGTGAAGCGCGCAGTGCTGCTGGCGGCCTGGCTGGCAGTGCCGGCCGCAGCCCTGGCCGACGACTACAGCGGCATGTTGGCCTACCTCGATGTGACCCGCATCGACGGCCGCGCGCTGGCCGGTGCCAGTGGTGCCATCGCCATCAACCAGGCGGCGGGCGATCTCAACATCCAGGCCAACCTGCATGGCATGGCCAGCGGCGACCGCGCCGACGTGGCCATCGCCGCACGGCAGCAGCACAGCAACGATGTCGTGCTGTCGGCACCACTGGAAGCCAGCGCGCACATCGCCGGACAGGCGCTGGCAGGGGCCAGCGGCATTGCATCGATCAACCAGGCCAGCGGCATCGCCAACACGACGCTCAATGTCGTCAGCGCGACGCTGGCCCGGCAAGGAATACGCGAGTCCGATGACACGGCGTTGGCCGCCTCGGACATCGCGTCAGCAGGGGGGCAGGGCGATACCGGTGACGGTGTTGCGGCGGGTATCCGCAGTGTCGGCGTTTCATCGACGGCACTGCGGGGCTTCGACGGTGTCCTGCAACTCAATCAGATCGCGGGAGCGCGAAACGATACGGCCAATGTTCTGGGCCTGGTCGTGCAGGGCAACCCGTGAGTACCACCCACCCGAACCAATCACCTGATGAGAGAGAGGGCACCATGAAAGCGACTGTCAAAAAGACCGTACTCGCCATGGCAATTGCCACTGCCTCGACCGCTGCTGCGGCCAATGGCTGGGACAACCAGAACGCCAATGCGAACATCAACCACAACCACGTCGTGACCGAAACCCGCAACGACACGCACAACCACACCGACAACGAAGTCCGCAACTGGACCCGCAGCAACACCACGGTACGCAACAATACCGACACCTCGAACGTGACCCGCAATCGCACGGTGAACGTCAACGAGCAGGTGCAGAAGAACAGCAACATCCAGGCCGACGAGCGCAAGGAAAAGAACAACCACGGCGTCGACGTGAACCTTGAGAAGGACCTGCGGCTGAGTTCGGACATCAACTTCTCCGGCGATCCGACCATCACCGGTGACATCGATCTGGATTCGGCCGCCATCGCCGTGATCGACAATCGCCAGTCGATCAGCAACAACCTCACCGGCAACAGCCTGGTCACCAACAGCGCTTCGATCGCCGATGATGTCGGCGCCGGTGCCTCCGGCAACCTCGGCTTCAACGTGGTGGCTGGCGACAACAACGCGCAGGACAACGCTGCGTCGCTGTCGGCTGCGGATGCCTCCTTCAGCTTCGGCATGGCCGACGCCGAGGTGTTCGTCAACCAGGCCGGCTTCGGCAACACCACCATGAACTCCGGCGTCACCAACGCCGCTGGCCTCGGTGGCAATGCCTTCGGCGGTGCATCGGGCAACATCGGTGTGAACATCGCTTCGGGCAACAACAACGAGCAGAAGAACGCACTTGCTGCATCGGTAGCCACCAGTGCGATGGCGCAGTCGAGCATCAGCTCCAACCAGGTGTCCACCGGCAACACCGTGTCCAACGCCGGCTTCGTGCAGTCCTACACCGATACGGTGCAGGTCGGCCTCAGCGGTCGCGTCGCTGGCGGTACCCTGGCCGTGGGTGCCGGTACCTATCGCGGCACCGGCAATGCCTACCAGATGGCCAACTACTACCTCGATACGTGGAGTGGCGATCTGCCGCATCCGGGTGGCAACGCGACCGGGCACATCGATCTGGACAGCGAGATCCAGAACGCAACGATGAACCCGAACCGGCCGGGAGTGGGTGGCCTGGGCTTCGATACGCGTGAAAGCGGCACCAGCCAGTTCGTCGAGCTGGGCGTGGCCGACCTGTATGCCAGCCTCAGTGGCACGGTCAGCACCACCCGCTGGGTGAACGTCAATGCGACCAACACCTCGGCACTGTCCGGCAGCGCGTTCTCCGGCGCGTCCGGCAACATCGGCGTGAACGTGGCATCGGGTACCGGCAACCTGCAGGCCAACAGCCTGGCATTGGCCGTGGCACAGCCGAGCACCGGTGGTGGGACCGGCGGCGGCGAATGATCCACGGTGTGACCGCTTTCGCAGCGAACCTGCGTTGAGCGCAACAAGCCCGGCCATCCGCCAATGGCCGGGTTCCCCCGGGAGCCCCTGTCCCTCCTCCCCCTTGGGGCAGGGGCTCCTTCCTTCTCGTGGAGAACGGCATGGCCGGTCATCGCTGGTGGTTGCGTTTGCTGCCCTGCCTGCTGCTGTTGACCAGCGCATCTGGCTGGGCAGGCGAGGTGGTGTTCAGCGGGGTGCTGCCCAATGGCGCGCTGCTGCAGCAGAAGGTGGAAAGCATGCAGGAGCGGCGTTACCGCAACCTGGTGCGGCAGCACACCGACTACAGCTGCGGGGCGGCCGCTCTGGCCACCATCCTGCGTTATGCCTACCACCTGGACACCACCGAGGCGACGGTGATCGAGGGAATGATGGGGGTATCCGATCCACAGCTGGTCAAGGAACGCGGTTTCTCGTTGTTGGACATCAAACGCTATGTCGAATCGCTGGGCATGCGTGGACGCGGCTATCGCATCGATGAATCGCGGCTGCGCACGTTGCGGGTTCCTGGACTGGTGCTGATGGATGTACGCGGCTTCCGGCATTTCGTGGTGCTCAAGCAGGTGCGCGACGGCGTGGTGGAAGTGGCCGATCCGATCCTGGGCAACCGCAGCCTGTCGCTGGCCGAGTTCAGCGCCGCCTGGCCGTCACGTGCTGTTTTCGTCGTGATCGGCAGCGACTTCGATCGCAATACGGCGCTGCTGCAACCCAGCGAACGGCCCAGTGCCCGCGCGTTGTATGCGCGGCAGGGACCGATCACCGATGCCGAACTGGTCGACTTCGGCTTCAGCCACGCCGACCTGTTCTGAAGGAGGCACGATCATGCAATGCCAACGTGTAGTACTCGCCCTGCTGCTGATGCTGTCGGTGTCGCCGTTGATGGCGGCGGACGGCGCACCGGGGCGTGGCCTGAAGGAAATACCCGATCCCGAACTGAACCTGATGCGTGGCCGCTACACCGTCGGCGGCAACAACGTGGCCTGGTTCGGGGTGACGATGATTTCGCAGTGGCAGGGCCCCAACGGTGCGGTGGTGCAGGGCGCGCTGACCCTGGGCATGGATTTCCGCAATGGCGGAACACCGAAGTTGAGTTTCCAGCCGAGCGTCCACGTCACCGCCGCTGACGCACCGTTGCCGACCACGGCAGGGCGCAGCATCGACAGTGCCGGCCTGGCCAATGCCAGTGGACTGGTGCAGAGCGTGCAGGTAGCCGGCGATGGCAACACCGCGCGCAACGTGACCACGCTGACCGTGCGTGATGGCGCGGTGCCAACAGCGATGACCGACGACGGCAGCCGCATGGCGCAGGCACAGCAGGGTGGCGCCACCGCCACGGCCATGCTTGATGGCAACCAGGCGCGCCTGCTGTTGCAGGTCGACGGGCAGAGCCTGGTACAGCAGTGGATCCGCAATGGCAGCGTGGGGCAGGGCATTGCCCTCGCCGGCGATGGACAGACGGCCAGCAACCGGCTGCAGCTGGAGCTGGTACGCAACACCGCGGCCAACAACCTGCCCTTGAGCCAGAACGTGGCCCAGGCGATCGGGATGAACCGCGGCATGGGCCCGGGCCAGTAACACGGCCTGGTCAGGGGGAATCGACGTACAACGCAGGTCACCGACATGCACACTCTCTTCCGGCTTACTCCGCTGGCGCTGGCGGCGCTGGCGGCCACTGCCTTCGCCCAGCAGCCTGCGCCCAATGAGGGCGCCGACATGCAGGCACTGATCGCGCAACTGGAACAGCTCAAGGCCAATTACGCACAGGAGGTACGCCGCCTGCGCGAACTGGACATGCAGGTGCAGGCGATGCAGGCGCGGCTGAGCGGTCGCGCAGGCCCCGGTACGACGCCCGCAGCGCCGTTGGCGCCCGCTGCAGCATCCGCCGTTCCGCCCAGCAGCGAAGGCTATGCCAGCAGCGCGGCCGAGGCACAGCAGGCCAAGCAGGAGGCACGGCGCAGCGTGGACGACGTCAAGCAGCAGCAGGCGGCGTTGTTCTCGCGCCGGTTCACCATCGAAAACGGCCTCACCTATGCGCGCTACGACCGCAAGCAACTCACCCTCAACGGCTTCCTCGCCCTGGATGCGATCTTCCTCGGCAACATCGCGATCGAGAACGTCGAATCCGATTCGTTGACGTACAACCTGGCCGCGCGCTGGGGCGTCAGCCCCAACCTCACCTTGAACATGGACGTGCCATACCTGGCCCGGCGCACGGTCTACCAGAAGGGCGGTGCCGGTGGTGCGGCGGCGGCGATCGCGCAGGAAGAAACCAACGGCAGCGGCATCGGCGATGTCAGCCTGAGTGCCAATTACCGGCTGTTCGCCGAACGTGGCTGGCGCCCGGAGACGGTGCTGACCGGTGGTGTTACCGCGCCGACCGGACGCGCACCCTACGGCCTGGACTGGAAAGTGATCGAACGCGACGACGATGACTACATCCGCTTCGCGGTGCCACAGGAACAGCCGACCGGCAACGGTGTGTGGCAGGCCAACCTGGGCGTGTCGATGGTGAAGACCGCCGATCCGGCCATCCTGTTCGCCAACGCCGGCTACATTCATTCGTTCCCGCGCGGCTTCAGCGATATCGACAGCAACCCGGATACGGTCAACCCCGGTGACGTGAAGCTGGGCGGCTCGGTGTATTTCGGTGCCGGCGTGGCATTCGCGTTCAACGAGCGCACCAGCCTGAGCATCTCCTTCAGCGACAAGATCAGCACGCGTGCCTCGACGCGGTTCAAGGGCGGTGAATGGGTGAAGGTGATCGGCAGCGATGCCAATGCGGCGTCGCTCAATCTCGGCGTGACCTACGCGTTGAACCAGCACACCACGTTGGTGACGATGCTGGGCATCGGCCTGACCCCGGATGCGCCGGACTTCACGCTGGCGTTCAAGGTGCCGTACATGTTGTAGGCGAGGCGGCCGGGCCATGCCCGGCTGCTTCATGCTGCCAGCGGTCAGCGCTGCGCCGGCAGCTCAAGATGATGTTTGCGGCACAACCGATAGACCGTCACCCGCGAGATCTGCATGTGCCGCGCACACGCCGACACGTTGTAGCCATGCTGGCGCAGGGCCTGCAGCAGTACATCGCGCTCCACCTGGCCACGCGCATCCTGCAGCAGCGCACGCCGTGCGGGCGCATCGGGTTCGGCCAGATCCAGGTCGGCCGCGCTGATCAGTTCTCCCTCCGCCACGATTGCCGCCCGCTGTACGCGGTTCAACAGTTCGCGCACGTTGCCCGGCCAGTCGAACCCACGCATCGCCTGGTGCGCGCCGGAATCGAACCCACGTGCGCGGCCGGCATGACGTTGGCGGAACGCGCGCAGGAAGTGTTCGGCCAGCAGCAGGACATCGGCGCCGCGTTCGCGCAGTGATGGCATCGGCAGGCGCAGCACATTGAGGCGGTAGTAGAGATCGCGCCGGAAGCGGCCCTGGGCGACCGCCTGTTCCAGTTCGACATGGGTGGCCGCCAGCACGCGCACATCCACCCGCAGTGGCTGGTTGCTGCCCACCCGTTCCAGCGTGCCCTCCTGCAGCACCCGCAGCAGACTGGTCTGTGCATCCGCAGGCAGGTCGCCGACCTCATCGAGGAATACGGTGCCACCATGGGCTGTTTCGAACAGGCCGATGCGACGCTGGGAGGCGCCAGTGAAGGCACCACGCTCGTGACCGAACAGTTCGGACTGCACCAGATTGGCGGGAATGGCGCCGCAGTTCACCGCCAGGAAGGGCTTCCCCGCACGCCCGGACAGCGCATGCAGCGCCTGCGCGGCCAGCTCCTTGCCGGTGCCGGTTTCGCCCGTCACCAACACCGGCAGTTCGACCGGGGCGAATTTGTGCAGGGCAGTGCGGACGGCCAGCAGGGGGGCGCTGTTGCCGATCAGTGCTGGAAGACCGCCACCCTTGTGGACCGCGGCAAGTGGCAGGTCATCGCCGTCGCACTGGCGCTGCATTGCCGACAGCAGGTCGGGCAGCTCCAGCGGCAGCGAGAACTGATCCTGGCAGGCCCGCAGCAGTGCCCCCCAGGCGGGAGGAGGGCTGCCCAAGCCCGCGGGCAGCACGGCCAACCACGGCAGGTGATGGTGCTGCTCGACCCACGGCAGCAACAACTGCGCCGCCTCTGCATCCAGATGGCGAAGATCGACGACGGCGACCAGATGATCGCGGCCGCGCAGGCCAATGGCCATGGCGGGCGCAGGGCTGACACAGCGCAGTTGCCATCCGGCGGCCGCCAGCGCGCCGCGTTCGGCGGCCGGTGGCTGGCCGAACCAGATCACGCAGCGCGATGGAATCTCCTGGCTTGCCGCCATGCCTTCCCCCAGCATCCGGGCAACGCGGGCGGCTGACAGGTCATCATCGGTGTGCCGCCCCACGCCGGGATGCTGCGGCCACGCGTGGGTGGCCGGTTGCGGCCCAAACGGACCGTGACATCAATGACCAACGCAGCATGCGTCGAGCAGCGGCCATCGCCGGCCCAATGAACCAACAAAAAAGCCGCTGCAGGGCAGCGGCTTGTCAGATCACGCGCGGACGGCCTCGAATCAGAGGTCGACCCGGCGGGCCTGCATGAACTTGTTGCCCCAGTAGCCACTGAGCAGGGTGTCGACGCGGACGTCCTTGCCGGTGCTCGGGGCATGCAGGAAGCGGCCATCACCCACATAGATGCCGACGTGGTCGACCCGGCCCTTGCGGCCGAAGAACACCAGATCGCCTGCGGCCAGGGCGGCGCGGTCGTTGATCAGTTCGGCATTGGCGTCATGCGCCATTTCACGCGAGACGCGCGGCAGCTCGATGCCCAGGGCCGAGCGGAACACATAACCCACCAGGCCGCTGCAGTCGAAGCCGCTGTCCGGATTGCTGCCACCCCAACGATACGGGGTGCCGAGCAGGGTCATGGCCCGGCGCAGCAGCGACTGCACCTTGCCGTTGTCGGCAGCGGTACCGACCACGACGCTGCCATTGGCGGCGCTGCTGGTGTCGTAATTGGCGAGGAGGCGACTGAGGTCACCGGCCACCATGGCCGAGCGGTCCATCAGGGGAATGGTGTCATTGGCGGCCAGGTGCGGCAGCAGGGCGGCCAGAGTGGCGCTGGCGGCGGCATCGGCGCGGCTGCGCTGCGGAGCGGTGGCGTCGGCCTTGGCGGCTGCGCGGGGGGCGGTCTCGGCGGTGCCAGCCGGGGTCGCATCGGTACGGGTGGGAGCGGACTGCGACCAGGCGGGAAGGCTGGTCAGACACAATGCCAAGCCCAGCAGAAGCGGGCGGACACTACGCGAAGAAGCGGCGGTCTGGCCTTGGCACGTCGGGTCGTTTGTCGTCACGCGTCGGTCACAAGGAAAAAAACGATGGGGCATCATGCCCTGTAAAAGCAGTAATAAGTTAAAAATTCCGTTAGTAAATCGTTAGTTGCGTGGTGATGACTGTCACAGTTTTGAACATATCGCCTGTTCATTTTAGCGAAGGACGCGTTTTGCCCCTGTGTAGTGGTCCTTCCAGTAGGGGCCGCTGAGCGAATCCAGGCGGACCGTTCCGCCGGTGCTCGGGGCGTGCACGAAACGGCCCTCGCCGACGTAGATCCCCACGTGACTGACATTGCCGCGGCTGCCAAAAAAGACCAGGTCGCCGGTCGCCAGGCGCTTCGGGTCGATCTTCGGCCCCTGGACTGCGGCCAGGTCGCGTGAGGTCCGCGGCAGCTTCAGGTCCAGCATTTCACGGTAGACGTAAGCAACCAGCCCGCTGCAGTCGAAGCCGGATTCAGGCGTGTTGCCGCCGTAGCGGTAGGGCGTGCCGACCAGGCTGATGGCGCGCATCAGCACCGAATTGGCGGCCTCGGGGTTGTCCGGTGTGGTGCTGGGCCAGCCTGCCGCAGGCGGTGGCGGTGTGGAACGGACGGCCTTGCCGCCGCCACAGGCGGTCAGCACAAGGGGCAGGGCGAGCAGCAGGGCGGGCGCGAGGCGCCGGCGCGTGCCGGACGAAACTGGCGTGATGTGCATGTTCTCCGGATAATGCGCGACCTTGGATTGGCCGTCATGATGGCGGCGTCCCCGCCGGGCGACAACCCGCCCCAACCCGCCTGCCTCCGGCAGATCCAGACAGAGTTGCGCATGAAGATCGAAAAAGACCGCGTTGTCCGCTTCCACTACACCGTCTCCGAGGCCGGCCAGGAGCCGATCGAATCGTCCAAGGACCGCGGCGAGCCGCTGGCGATCCTGATCGGCCACGGCAACATCATCCCGGGCCTGGAAAACGCCATGATGGACAAGGAAGCCGGCGCGACCTTCGACGTCGACGTCAAGGCGGCCGATGCTTACGGCGAGCGCCGTGATGGCCTGTCCCAGCGCGTGCCGAAGAAGCACTTCGGTACCGCCAAGCTGGTCCCGGGCCAGCAGGTCGTGCTGCAGACCAACTTCGGCCCGCGTGCCGTGACCGTGCAGAAGGTCGGCATGAGCGTGGTCGACGTCGACCTGAACCATCCGATGGCCGGCAAGGACCTGCATTTCGATGTCGAGATCGTCGACGTGCGCGAAGCCGGCAAGGAAGAGCTCGAGCACGGCCACGTCCACGGCGACGGTGGTCACCAGCACTGATCGCGTTGCGATCGTGATGGCAGCAACGGCCCGCTTCGGCGGGCCGTTGCGTATGTGGAACAGGACAAGGCCATCCATGGTCCGCAGGCCGGCGGCATAATGACGGACCTGCACGCCGGATGCCCCGTGAACACCGCTTCCCCTTCCCTGCAACCGGTGGCTTCCGGCGAACGCATCGCCCTGCTGGACATACTGCGTGGATTTGCCCTGCTGGGCATCCTGCTGATGAACATCGAGGCCCTCAGCGGACCGCTGGACCTGGCCTTCACCGGCATCGACGCCCATTGGCAGGGCATCGACTACTGGGCCGATGCCTTCGTCTATGTGTTCGTGCAGGGAAAATTCTTCACCCTGTTCTCGCTGCTGTTCGGTGCGGGCTTTGCGGTGATGGCCCAGCGTGCTGAAGCGGCGGGTCGCCAGTTCACGCCCTTCTAC
Organism: Stenotrophomonas sp. PA-6-5C; assembly: GCF_021605635.1. Taxonomy (NCBI): domain Bacteria; kingdom Pseudomonadati; phylum Pseudomonadota; class Gammaproteobacteria; order Lysobacterales; family Lysobacteraceae; genus Stenotrophomonas; species Stenotrophomonas sp. PA-6-5C. Next base: position 34,405 of record NZ_WKEE01000043.1, on the reverse strand, counting down.
CTGCGCCGCAGCGCCGGGCTGCTGCTGATCGGCCTGTGCCACGCGCTGCTGGTCTGGTCGGGCGACATCCTGGTGCTGTATGCACTGGCCTCGCTGCCGTTGCTGGCCTGCCGCGAAGCACCGCGCAGCTGGCTGCCGTGGATGGGTCTGCTGGTGTATGCACTGGGTATCGCGCTGATGCTGCTGGTCGGCATGATGGTATCGATGGCCACCCCGCAGGACCTGCAGAAGATGCTGGTCGACGCGCAGCAGGGCATCGACCAGCAACGTCTGGTGTACGGCCAGGGCGACTGGATGCAGGCCAACGTGCAGCGCCTGCAGGAGTTCGGCGCGTCGCTGGGTGGCATGTTCATTGCCGGACCCGAAGTGCTGGGCATGTTCCTGCTGGGCGCCTGGTTCGCTGGCAGCGGCGCATTGACCGCGCCAGAGCGTTTCCCGCGGCTGTACGCCGGCCTGCGCTGGGTCGCGCTGCCCCTGGGTCTGCTGGTCACCCTGCTGGGCGTGGTGTGGAAGCCCTATCTGGTGCCGGGTGTCTATGATCTGCCGACCACCACGGCAATGGCACTGGTGGCCGCGGGCGGCGTGCCGATGTGCCTGGGCTACCTGGCGTGGATCGTGCACTGGCGTGCGCGCCTGGGCTGGTTGGCGCCGGTCGGCCGGATGGCGCTGACCCACTATCTTGGTCAATCGCTGGTCTGTACGTTGCTGTTCTATCACTACGGGCTGGGGTGGTTCGACGCAGTGCCGCGTGCCTGGCAGCTGCTGTTTGCCTTGCTGCTGTTCGCTGCGCAGGTAATCCTCAGCCAACTGTGGCTGCGCCGTTTCCGCTTCGGTCCGATGGAATGGTTGTGGCGTGCGATGACATACCGGCAGTGGCCAGCGATGCGCCGTGGGGCCGCGCAGGGGTGATCGATGCAGGCCACGCACATCTCTTCCTGCGTGGCTGCGTGCATCGCCACGCGTGTCGCTGTACACCCTCACGTCTGGCCTGCAGCGGGCCATGGCATGCTCGCTGCAGCATGAGCGCCTGCGCCAGCCAGCTGCCCGTCGATCTTCTCTGCGGGCGCACGCCCGCCATCGATCCTGTTCCCTGTCGACCCGAGCGATTCCGATGAACACTCCCTCTTATGACTACGATCTGATCGTCCTTGGCGGCGGTTCCGCTGGCCTGGCCGGCGCCATCCGCGCTGCGCAGCATGGCAAGCGTGTTGCCCTGCTTGAGCCGGGTGAACTGGGCGGCACCTGCGTGAATGTAGGTTGCGTGCCGAAGAAGGCGATGTGGCTGGCGGCCGATCTGGCCGAGCGCATCGGCCTGGCCAGCGCGATGGGCTTCGACGTGGAGGCGCGCCCGGCGCTGTCGTGGAAAGAACTGGTGATCCATCGCCAGGCCTACATCAGCAACATCCACACCAGTTATCACAAGCGCCTGGATGAAACCGGCGTTGTGCGTATTCCGGCCCGTGGCCATCTGCTGGATGCGCACACCGTGGCGTGCAGTGACGGCGTGCGGTACAGCGCCGCGCAGATCCTCATCGCTACCGGGGCGCATCCGCAGCGGCCCGACATTCCCGGCGCCGAACTGGGCCTGGTGTCCGACGATTTCTTCGACCTGCGTGCGGCACCGGCCGAGGTCGCGATCATCGGCGGCGGCTATATCGCGGTGGAACTTGCCGGGCTGTTGCAGGCGCTGGGCAGCAAGGTGAGCCTGCTGGTGCGTGGTAGTCGCCTGCTGGAGCGCTTCGACTACGAGTTGACCGCGCAGCTGGCCGAGAACCTGCGCCAGCAGGGTGTCCGCATCCACTTCGATTACCGCCTGCGTGAGTTGAAGCGCGACGGCGAGCGCGTGCGCGCTTTCGGCCATGATGGCCCGATCGACAGCGTGTTCGACGCCGTGTTCTTCGCGACCGGCCGGCGCGGCAACAGCAGGGATCTGGGCCTGGAGGCGCTGGGTATCGGCATCGGCGAGCACCAGCAGGTGGAGGTGGACGAGTGGCAGACCACGGCGGTGCCGAGCGTGCATGCGGTTGGTGACATCGCTGGCAAGGTCGGGCTGACGCCGGTTGCCGTGGCTGCATCGCGTCGTCTGATGGATCGTCTGTTTGGTGGCCGCCCGGACGCGAAGATGGACTATGACAACGTGGCCAGCGTGGTGTTCTCGCACCCGCCGCTGGGCGCAGTGGGCATGAGCGAGGAAGACGCACGTGCGCGTTTCGAGCAGGTGACGGTGTACCACAGCCGGTTCCGGCCGATGCTGCAGGCACTGGCCAACGGCACCCAGCGCAGCCTGTTCAAGATGGTGTGTGCCGGGCCGGAAGAGCGTGTGGTCGGCGTACACCTGCTCGGCGAAGCGGCGGATGAGATCCTGCAGGGTTTCGCGGTGGCGGTGAAGATGGGCGCGACCAAGGCGCAGTTCGACGATACGGTGGCGATTCACCCGACGTCTGCTGAAGAAGTGGTGTTGATGCGCTGAGCCGACACTCACGGTAGTGCCGGCCGCTGGCCGGCAACCTCTGTTGGTAGGTGTCGACCTTGGTCGACACGGTAGATCCACGCCATGCGTGGATCCGGAGTTGTAGTGGGCATGAACGAACATCGGATCGTTCGCCCGGAAGTGCCATGAGACAATTGGAAGCTATCCGGCTCCTTCCAGCCGCCCGTGCGGCCCGTTTTCTTCCTGATGTCTACCTCTTCTCCCCGCCTCGCCACCACGTCCCCGCGCATCGCTCTGGGCGGCATCGGCCTGGCTGCGATCGGCGCCATTGCCGCCTCGGGCAAGGCCATCATCGTCAAGCTGGGGCTGCGCCATGGCGTGGATGCCACCACGCTGCTGGCCCTGCGCATGCTGATGGCGCTGCCCCTGTTCGCGCTGATGGCGGTGTGGGCGTCGCGCCGTGCGGAGCGACTTTCCTGGGCTGACCGCGCACGCGTGCTGTGGCTCGGCTTCACCGGTTACTACCTGTCCAGCCTGCTGGATTTCCAGGGCCTGCAGTACATCAGCGTGACCCTGGAACGGTTGATCCTGTACTTGAACCCGACCCTGGTGCTGCTGATCAACGTGCTGCTGGCGCGGCAGCGGCCGGGTCGCTGGCAGATCGGCGCGCTGGTGCTCAGCTATCTCGGCGTGCTGATCGCGTTCGGCCATGACCTGCAGCGCGAAGGTGGGCAGATCATTCTCGGCAGCCTGCTGGTGCTGGGCAGTGCGCTCAGCTATGCGCTCTACCTGTTCGGCAGCGGCCAGATGGTCGCCCGAATCGGTGCGGTGCGTCTGACCGCCTACGCCAGCTGCGTGGCCAGCGTGCTGGTGCTGCTGCATTTCACCATCACCCATCCACTGCCATTGCTGTGGCAGGCCCCCGCCGCCGTGCAGTGGCTGTCGCTGATCAATGCGACGGTCTGCACCGTGCTGCCGGTGCTGGCGATCATGCTGGCGGTGCAGCGCGTCGGCTCGTCGCTGGCCGCGCAGGTGGGTATGCTGGGACCGGTTTCCACCATCGTGATGAGCCTATGGCTGCTCGACGAACCGATGGGGCCGGCGCAGATCGTCGGCACCGTGCTGGTCCTGCTCGGCGTACTGCTGGTGACGCGGCTGCGCCGCTGACGCCGGAGCAGGCGCGTGCGCGCATCCTGGCGGTGATCCATGCGATTCCACCGGGACAGGTGATGGGCTACGGCCAGGTCGCGATGCGCGCGGGCCTGCCCGGACGCGCCCGGCTGACCGCGCGCATCCTCGGCCAGAACGAGGATCCCTCGCTGCCCTGGCACCGCGTGCTGCGCTCGGATGGGCGCATCGCCATGGCTGAAGGTTCGGCCGGCTGGCGCGAACAATCGCAGCGGCTGCGGGCCGAGGGTGTCGTCGTGGAAAACGGCCGGGTGCGGATGCCGGAGGCCGACCCGGCGGCGGCGCTGGATGCGGCCGTATGGGGTCCGGGCTGATCGCTGCCTGCGACTGAACGGGCGAGCGTCCGCTCTGGTCAAAAAGGGCCGGTGCTGCGGCTATGATGGAGGCCGTTCCATGCCGGTGCCCCCATGTTCCCGCGACTGCCAACCGTCACCAAGGCCCTGTTGATCGCCAACGCGATCCTGTTCCTGCTGCAGCAGCCGTTCCTGCTCGGCATGCAGACCTTCGAGCCGTTCATGCTGCAGCCGCTGCAGCAGGGCTTCGATGCGTTCTCGCCGGGCGGCAACTTCCAGCCCTGGCAGCTGCTGACCTACGGCTTCCTGCATGGCAGCTTCGGGCATCTGTTCTTCAACATGCTGGCTGTTTTCATGTTCGGTGCGCCGCTGGAGCAGACCTGGGGCGAGAAACGCTTCCTGCTGTACTACCTGGTGTGCGTGGTCGGCGCCGGCCTGTGCCAGTTGCTGGTCGGCACCATGCTCGACAACCCGGCCACGGTGCTGGGCGCTTCCGGTGGTGTGTTTGGCCTGCTGCTGGCCTACGGCATGCTGTTCCCCAACCAGCGGGTGATGCTGCTGTTCCCGCCGATTCCGATGAAGGCGCGTACGTTCGTGATCCTGTTCGGCGTGGGCGAGCTGGTGCTGGGCATGACCGGCTGGCAGCCGGGCGTGGCCCATTTCGCGCACCTGGGCGGCATGCTGTTCGGCTGGCTGCTGATCCGCTACTGGCGCGGCCAATCGCCGTTCAACAAGCGTCGTCCCCCCGGCCCGCCGAAGCGCCCGAACCATCTGCGCAGCGTGAAGTGAGGCGCTACGCGCCTCGTTTCACGCGGGTAGGTGCCAACCTTGGTTGGCACGCTTTGACGCCGGTAGATGCCAACCTTGGTTGGCAATCATCTCTGCCACGTTGTGCCAACCAAGGTTGGCGCCTACCAACAGCGGGCAATGCAGGCGGCGGGTTGTACCCACATCCACGCATGGCGTGGATCTACTGGTCCTGCAGCACCACCTGCGCTGCATTGTGCCCGGGTGCACCGGTCACCCCGCCGCCCGGATGCGTGCCCGCGCCGCACAGGTACAAACCGGGCAGGGCGCCGCGATAGCCGGCCTGGCCGACCATTGGCCTCGCCGAGAACAACTGGTTGGCACTGAGCGCGCCGTGGAAGATGTCGCCGCCGATCAGCCCGAACGTCCGCTCCAGATCCAACGGTGAAAGCGCCTGTCGACCGAGCACGCTGTCGGCGAAGCCGGGGGCATAGTGATCGACGGTAGCGATCATCAGGTCGGCGACGGTATCCCGGTGGTCATCCCAGTGACGACCATCGGGCAGCTCCGGCGCCACGTGCTGGCAGAACAGGCTGGCCACATGCTGGCCGGGTGGCGCCAGCGAGTCGTCCAGTGTGCTCGGAATCAGCATCTCCACGATCGGCTCGCGCGACCAGCCATCGCGGCGTGCATCCAGCCAGGCACGGTCCATGTAATCCAGGCTGGGCGCCATGATGATGCCGGCACTGAGGTGGTCGCCCGGGCCAGGCAGAGCGCGGAAATCCGGCAGTCGCGACAGTGCCACGTTCATCCGGAACGTGCCCGAGCCGCAGCGCCAGTTCGCCATGCGTTCGCGGGTGGTGGCTGGAACCTGCGCAGGCTGCAGCAGCTGTTCGTACAGCAGCTTCGGATTGACGTTGGCCACCACGGCACGTGCGCGCAGGCTCTCACCGCCGGACAACGTGACGCCGACCACGCGTCCGTCCTCAACCTGCAGGCGCTGCACGCCGGCATCCACGAGCAGCTCGGCACCGGCCGCACGCGCGGATGCAGCGATGGCCTGGCTGATCGCTCCCATGCCACCGATGGCGTGGCCCCAGGCACCCTTGACCCCGTTGCACTGGCCGAACACGTGATGCAGCAGCACGTAGGCGCTGCCGGGCGTGTAGGGGCTGGCGTAGTTGCCAACAATGCCATCGAAGCCGAACAGGGCCTTGATCGGCTCGCTCTCGAACCAGCGGTCCAGGTATTCGGCGGCCGACAGGGTGAACAGATCCAGCAGTTCCTGCCGCAATGCCGGATCAAGTACGGCCAGCTCGCGCCCCAGCCGGCCCATCTGCCACAGCGCGGGCAGCGCGCGCCAGCCAGCCGTCACCCCGAGGTCGGGCGGCGGACGCAGCGCCCAGTCGCGCAGCACGTCGGCAAATACTTCCAGGCGCGCTTCATAGGCGGGCAGCGCCTGCGCATCGCGCTCGGAAAATTTCGCCACTTCCGCCTGGGTGCGGCCCGGTGCAGACAGCAGGTAGCGACCATCGGGCAACGGCAGGAAGTTGTTGGCCGGCCGCGCGACGATGCGCAGCCCGTGCGCATGCAGCTGCAGCTCCTCGATCACCTTCGGCTGCAGCAGCGACACCGTGTACGAGGCCACCGAGTTGCGGAAGCCGGGATGGAACTCTTCGGTGACCGCCGCACCGCCGAGTACACCGCGGCGCTCCAGCACCAGCACCCGTTGCCCCGCGCGCGCCAGGTACGCCGCACACACCAGCCCGTTGTGGCCGCCGCCAACGATGATCGTGTCCCACGTCGTCATGCGTTGCGGATCGCCGCGTCGATGGTGGCGATGTCGATCTTCTTCATCGGCATCATCGCGTTGAAGGCGCGCTTGGCCAGGGCCTTGTCCTTGCTGGTCACCGCTTCGATCAGCATGCGTGGGCTGATCTGCCAGGAGATACCCCAGCGGTCCTTGCACCAGCCGCATTGGCTCTCCTGGCCACCATTGCCGACGATGGCATTCCACAGACGATCGGTCTCGTCCTGGTCCTCGGTGGAAATCTGGAACGAGAACGCTTCGCTGTGCTTGAAGGTCGGGCCGCCATTGAGCCCGACACAGGGGACACCGCAGACCGTGAATTCGACGGTGAGGACGTCACCCTGCTTGCCGTCGGGGAAGTCGCCCGGCGCGTGATGCACGGCGGTTACTTCACTGTCGGGAAAGGTCTTTGCGTAGAACGTGGCGGCCTCGAGCGCACCGCTGTCGTACCAGACGCAGATGGTGTTCTTGTGAGCCATGGTGGGGCTCCGCAGTGGACGAAGGCGCAGCGATAGCATGGGCCGTGTTAATGCCGGATCGTGCTGCACTGCGGAAGCCGGCGGCGTCGCGCTACCATGGGCAGACGACACGACAGGGACGATGCGTGAAGATCCTGATTCTGGGTGGATATGGGGTGTTCGGGGGGCGTCTGGTCCGCTTGCTGGCGGACCTGCCGATGCTGGAACTGCTGATCGGTGGCCGCAACCTGGTGGCGGCGCGGGCCTTCTGTGCAAGCTACGTGGGGCAATCGACACTGCGCCCACTGCAGGTCGACCGGCAACAGCTGGCCACGGCTCTACAGACCGAGCGGCCGGACCTGGTGGTGGATGCCTCCGGTCCTTTCCAGGACTACGGCGAACACCGCTACGGCGCGATCGAAGCCTGTATTGCCGCCGGCATTGACTATCTGGACTTCGCCGACGCGGCGGACTTCGTATTCGGCGTTTCGCAGTACGACGCGCAGGCCAGGGCGGCCGGCATCTACGTGCTGTCGGGCGTCAGCAGCTTCCCGGTACTGACCGCCGCGGTGCTGCGCGAGATGGCCACGCACATGGATATCGTCAGCGTGGAAGGGGGCATCGCGCCATCGCCGTATGCCGGCATTGGTCTGAATGTGATGCGTGCGGTCGTCGGCTATGCCGGTGCACCGGTGAAGCTGCGCCGCAACGGTCGCGATGGGCACGGCATCGGCCTCGCCGAAAGTCGCCGTTTCACTGTCGCGGTGCCGGGGCGGCTGCCGTTGCGCAACCTGCATTTCTCCCTGGTGGATGTGCCCGATCTGCAGGTGCTGCCACCCGAACATCCGACGATGACCGACATCTGGATGGGGGCTGGCCCGGTGCCGGAAATCCTGCATCGCGTGCTGAACCTGCTGGCCAAGGCGCGTCTGCACCTGAGGCTGCCGTCGCTGGAGCCGTGCTCACGGTTGTTCTACACCGTACTGAACCTGATGAAGTTCGGCGAACATCGCGGCGGCATGATCGTACGCGCGGTGGGCACCCGAGATGGCGCGCGCGTCGAACAGAGCTGGCACCTGCTGGCCGAGGCAGATGACGGCCCGTACATTCCGTCGATGGCGATCGAGGCGGTGATCCGCAAACAGTTGGCTGGCGATCGGCCGGCGCCGGGTGCGCGTGCGGCCACGCATGCACTGGAACTGTCCGACTACGACCGGCTGTTCGAAGGGCGCACCATCCATACCGCTCTCCGCCGGGACATGCCGGGTGCCAGCCTGTACCAGCGCCTGCTTGGCAGCGCATACGCGCAACTGCCGGCCAGCGTACAGGCGTTGCACGCACCGTCTGCAGCCAAGCGCTGGAGCGGCACGGCATCGGTCGAACGTGGTCGTGGACTGCTGTCGCGGTTGCTGGGGAAGGTGTTCGGCTTTCCCGCAGCGGGTGAGGGTGTGCCGGTCAGTGTGGAGTTCAACCCGGAGGCGGGTGGTGAGCGTTGGACGCGGACTTTTGCCGGCCGTCGTTTCTCTTCGTTGCAGACGCAGGGGCAGGGGCGCAACGAAGCACTGCTGGTCGAGCGCTTCGGCGTGATCTCGGTGGCGTTGGCGCTGCTGGTCGACAACGGGCGGCTGCAGCTTGTGCCGCGACGCTGGTCGATCCTGGGCATGCCGTTGCCGCGCGCGCTGCTGCCGGGGGAGAACAGTTTCGAGCATGAAGTGGACGGGCGATTCGTGTTCGACGTGGAGATTGGTGCGCCGGTGGTGGGGCGGATCGTGCATTACCGGGGAACGCTGGAGCCGGGTTGATGCCCATCCACGCCTGGCGTGGATCCACCCCAGGCAACGGCAGTAGATCCACGCCATGCGTGGATGGCCAGAACCACGAAAAAGGGCGCCCGAAGGCGCCCTTTCCGTTACGGCTATCGCATCAACCTCAGCGCCAGATCTTGATCTGCTCGGCGTCGGTACGCTGCATCGGCTGACCCGGCTTGCAGCTGAAGCTGGTGCCGAACGCCGGCAGGTTCGACAGCGGGCCGTTGGTGCGCCAGCGACCGGGTGCGCGAATGTCGGCAGTCAGGCGGCGTGCGGCCTCGTTCGGCGACAGCTGCTGCGGCCACAGCGCGGCCCAGGCGCGGAAGAAGCCCTGCTGCTGTGCCGGCTTGGCCTTCGGCTCCTGCGCGGTGTAGGCGGCCCAGGCCAGTTCCAGGCCAGCGATGTCGGCCAGGTTCTCTTCTTGGGTCAACGTGCCGTTGACCTTGGCTCCCTTTACGCCGGGGAACTCGTAGCCGCCGTACTGCGTGGCGACACGGCTGCCGAGCAGGGTCCAGGCGGTCTTGTCGGCCGGCGTCCACCAGCTGCGCAGTTCGCCCTTGGCATCAACCAGTGCACCCTTGGCGTCGATCGCGCGGGTCAGCTCGTGGCCGACCAGGCCGCCGAAGCTGCCGAACTTGTCGGCGGCATCGGCCTTGGCGTTGAACACCGGGCCCTGCAGGATCGCGGCGGTGACGATCAGCCGGTTCTGCGCCAGGTCATAGGCCAGCGACGGCTGCTGCGGCAGCACGTCCCAGCGGCGGTCGGCGTTGCCCTTGCCGATGCGCTTCATTTCCTCGCGGTGACGCCAGGTCGAAGCGATCAGCATGTTGCCGCCGAACGAACCACGGCCCATCGGCTGCACGCTGTAGTCCAGGTCGCGCAGCGGGGTGCCGATCTCGATCTTCAGCGCGGCCAGCTTGGCCTGCGCTTCGGTCTTGGCCTCGGCGCTCATCCAGCTGTTGTTCTTGACCGCCTCGATCTGCACTTCGCGCACCTTGTCGACGATCCACGCCGCCTGGCGACGGTCTTCGGCGGACAGGTAACGCGCGGCGTATTCGCGGCCGACCATCGGGCCAGCGGCCACGTTGATTGCGTCCAGCACGCTTTCCCAGCGCTGCGGCGGCAGGGTCTCACCACGCAGCACGCGGCCACGGAACTCGAACTCCGCATCGCGGTACGCCTTGGACAGGTACGGCGCCATCGAGTCGCCCACGCGCCAGCGCAGGTAGGCCTTCCACTGGTCCGGCTTGAGCTTGCTGACCATGCCGTCGAGCTGCTTGAACAGCGCCGGATCGGCCAGCGACACCAGGTCATCGTTGACGCCCTGTGCCTTCAGGAACGCATCCAGCTGCAGGTTGCGATAGCGGCTGTTGAGGTCCTTGGTGGAGATCGGCGCGTAGTTGTTGAACGGGTTGTTGATGCCCGCCAGCGACTGCGCGTTGCGGGCCAGTTCGGTTTCCAGCGCGATCACCGCCTGCGACTCGGCGTCCAGCTTGGCGGCCGGGGTGCCGGTGAGTGCCAGGATCTGCTTGACGTAGTTGCGGTAGCGGCCCATCAACGCAACGGTGTCGGCGTCGGTGCGGGTATAGAAGGCCGGATCAGGCAGGCCCATGCCGCCCTGCATGAAGTAACCGATGTGGCGGTCCAGCGCCTTCAGGTCCACGTCCGGACCGAAGTTGAAGGCCACCGGGATGCCGACCTGGTGCAGCGCGGCGATCGAGGCGGGAATGTCCTTGGCCTTCTTGATCGCGTTGATGCGGGTCAGCAGCGGCGCGATCGGGTTGGAACCATCGGCCTCCACGGCCGCTTCGTCCAGGCCGCTGGCCCAGAAGTCGCCCAGCAGCTTCTGCACGTTGCCCTGCGGCGCCTTCATCGAGGCGTCCAGCAGTTCACGCTGCTGCTGCCGGCTGCGGTCGACCAGCTGGCCCAACGCGGTGGCGGCACCGGTCTGCGGCACCGGGTTGGCCTTCAGCCAGCCCGCGTTGGTGGCATCGTAGAAATCGCTGCACTGCGCACTGACGGCCGGGGCGCGTGCGGCCTTCTTCTTGGCGGCGAACGCATCGTGGGTCGGAACCAGGGTCGCCAGGCTGATGCCCAGGGCGATGGCAAGCGGACGGAAGTTGGGCATGTAGAACGAATCCGTGATGGATTGAGGGCGGGCGAACTATAGCAAGCCGGGCAGGGTGGGAGATGCATGCGCTGTGACGTCTGCAGCGACGCAGATGATCTCCACCGCGCGGAAACACAAAGGCCCGGGAAATCCCGGGCCTCTGCAGGCAAACCGTGGCCTCAGCCGTGGCTTACCAGATCACCACCTGCGAGTCGCCGGTGCGCGACATCGGCGTACCCGGCTTGCACTGGAAGGCCGCGGTGAAGGTCGGCAGGTTCGACGGCGCACCGATGGCGCGGAACTGCGCCGGCGCGTGCGGGTCGGTTGCCAGGCGGACCTTGGCATTCTCCGGGGTGTACTTGGTGCGCCACACGGTAGCCCAGTTGAAGAAGAAGCGCTGATCGCGGGTGAAGCCATCGATCTTCGCGTCTTCCTTGCCGGCCGACGCCTTCTGCAGTGCGTCGTAGGCGGTGGCCAGGCCACCCAGGTCGGCGATGTTCTCGCCCAGGGTCAGATGGCCGTTCACGGCCTGGCCGTCGACCTTGTACTGATCGAACTGCTTGACCAGCTTGCCGGTCAGTCCAGCGAAGTTCTTCGAATCGGCTTCGGTCCACCAGTTCTCGAAGTTGCCGGTCGGCCCGAAGCGGCTGCCCTGGTCGTCGTAACCGTGGGTCATTTCGTGGCCGATGACCGCACCGATGCCGCCGTAGTTCAGCGCGTCGTCGGCCTTGGCATCGAAGAACGGCGGCTGCAGGATGGCGGCCGGGAACACGATCTCGTTCTGCAGCGGGTTGTAGTAGGCATTGACCGTCTGCGGGGTCATGCCCCATTCGGTCTTGTCCACCGGCTTGCCGATCTTGGCCAGGTTGTACTGGTAGTTGAACGCGGTGGCTGCGCGCACGTTGCCCAGGTAGCTGTCGCGGTTGGTCTGCAGGCCCGACCAGTCACGCCACTTGTCCGGGTAGCCGATCTTCGGAGTGAAGGTTTCCCACTTGGCGATGGCCTTGGCCTTGGTCTCTTCGCTCATCCAGGACAGGCCCTGGATGCGTTCCTTCAGCGAGGCGGCCAGGTTCTTCACCAGCTCCTCCATCTTCGCCTTGGCTTCCGGCGAGAAGGCGACCTTCACGTACAGCTGGCCGAAGGCTTCGCCGGCATCGCTCTCGATGGTGCCCAGCACGCGCTTCCAGCGCGGCTTCTGTTCCTTCTGGCCATTGAGGGTCTTGCCGTAGAACTCGTAGTTCTCCTGCACGAACGCATCAGCCAGGTACGGCGAGGCGCCATCCACGGTGTGGAAGCGCAGGTAGGCGCGCCACACCGACGGATCGGTGTCGCCCAGCGCCTTGCTCACTTCCTGGTGGAAGGCCGGGATGGCCAGCGAGAACTTCTCCGGCGCGGCCACATTCTGCGACTTGAAGAATTCGGTCCAGCTGAAGTTCGGGGTCAGCGCGTCGGCCTCGGCCAGGCTGACCGGGTGGTAGTACAGCGAGACATCGCGCGACAGCTCGACGCTGGACTTGGATGCCTTGGCCAGGCGGGTCTCGAACTTGACGACTTCTTCAGCCTGCTTGGCAGCATCGGCAGCGGCCACGCCGGACAGTTCCAGCACCTTGGCCACGTGGGCCTGGTAGGCCTTCAGCTTGTCTGCCTTGGACGCGTCGGTATAGAAGGTCTTGTCCGGCAGGCCCAGGCCGCCCTGGCTGGCGTAGGCCATGTTCACGGCCGAGTTCTTGAAGTCGGCTTCGGCGCCGAAGCCGAACAGCACGTTCTCACCCTTGGCGGCGCTGGTGCGCAGGTAGTTGGCAATGGCGGCCTTGTCCTGCAGGCCATCGATCGCAGCCAGGTCGGCCTTCAGCGGCTCGATGCCCTGGGCGTTGACCTTGGCTTCGTCCATGCCGGTGGCCCACAGGTCGCCGACGATCTTCTCGATGCCGGCCGGGTTCTTGACCTGCGCGACCTGCTCGGCCAGCTGGTGCTGCACGGCCACCGAACGCTCGTCGAGGATGGTGAAGGCGCCCCAGCTGGTGCGGTCGCCCGGAATCTCGTTGGCGGCCAGCCACTTGCCGTTGACGTAGTCGCCGAAGGCATTGCAGGCATCCAGGTTGCTGTCCAGATCGCTGGCCTGGAAGGCGTTGTAGGCCGGCAGCTTGCTCTCGTCGAGCTTGTAGGTGGTGGCGGCGTCGGCCGCGGCCGGCGTGGAGGCGGTGGCATCCTTTGCCGGGGTTTCGTTCTTGCCGCAGCCGACCAGCGCGGCCGAAACGGCCAGGGTCAGCAGCACGATCTTGGGAGTACGGGTCACTTGAATGGCCTCCAGGCCGAGTGAGTCAGGGAAGGGCCGGGGGAACGGCCGTGGGCCGAACAATACGCCGCCGGCCCGCACTGCAAGGGTGTCGAAGGTCATGGCCGGGCGCAAGGGGGCCTCGCCGGCACCGGAAAAAGGCAGACCCGGCAAAAGCCGGGTCTGTCGAGGTTCTACATCTGTTGCCGCATCAGAACTTGTAGGTAGCACCCATGTACATGTAGCGGCCGATGTTGTCGTACATTGCCGAACCGACGTCGGAACCGAAGTAGTTCACCGGCGGGTCCTTGTCGAAGGCGTTGTCCACGCCCAGGTAGACATCGATCTTGTCGCCCGGGAAGCGGTAGCCGAACTGGAAGTTGTGGTAGACGTACGAGCCGTTGCGGATCGGGCTGGTCTGGCCCGGGTTGGCCTGGTAGCTCTTGGGCTGTACGCGCAGGTTGCTGCTCACGTAGTTCAGGTCCCACGACGCGCGCCACTGACCCAGCGAGTACTTGGTCTGCAGCGAACCGCGCCAGCGCGGGTCGGTCACCCAGGTGACGTTCTCGTCGTACTCGTTCGGGAAGTCCTGGAAGGCCCACTCACGCGACTGCAGCAGGCGCGTACCGACCAGGCGGATCACCGTGTCGCCCTCGGCCAGCTTGAAGCGGTAGTCCATTTCCAGATCGACGCCGACGCGGCGCGAGCGGGCCAGGTTCTCGTTCAGCGCAACCCAGCGGCTGATCGAATGCTCCGGGAAGGTACGGCCGCCCGCATCGGTCTTGCCACCGACCGGTGCGCGCTCGATGAAGCCGCAGAAGCTGTTGTTGATGCCTCCCGGCGAGTCCACGCAACGCGTGGCGTTGGTCTGCGCCGAGACGGCACCGATGGCGTCCTTCAGGCTGATCCACCAGTAGTCCACGGACATGCCGAAGCCCTGCAGGAAATCAGGCTGCCAGACCAGGCCATAGGTGAAGCTGCGCGCGCGTTCCTGCTTCAGGTTCGGGTTGCCGCCGCTGACGCCGGGGCGGTTTGCGGTGTAGGTATCGACCCAGCCCACCGGCACGCCCAGCGCCGAGCAGTTGGCCTGGCGCAGGGCCGGATCAGCTGCCGTATTGGGGCGGTTGGAATTGGTGGCCAGGTAGTTGCAGGGATCGTTGACGGTGGCGAAGTTCTCGCTCTGCGGGTTGTACAGTTCGCCGATGCTCGGCGCACGCACCGCCTGCGACAGGGTGCCGCGGGCACGCAGGGACGGAATGATCGTCCAGTCCAGGCCGACCTTCCAGGTGGTGGTCTTGCCGATGCTGCTGTAATCGGACCAGCGGCCTGCAGCGTCCATGGTCAGGTTGTAGATGCCCGGGATGTCGGCCAGCAACGGCACGGTAGCTTCGACGAACGCTTCGCGCACGTCGTACTTGCCCATCCGGTTGGGGATCGCGTTGAGGAAGGTCAGGCCCTGCGCTGCCAGCGGATCGGTGATTTCACGGCTCTTCTCGCGGCGGTATTCCACGCCACCGGCCACGCCGACGTCGCCTGCCGGCAGGCTGAACAGCGAGGCGTTGGCCAGCGAGGCGCTGAACACCGACTGCTGCAGGCGCGAATAGTTGAACGACCTGACGTTCATCCAGTCCCGTGCGGCCTGGGTCACTGCACCGTTGCCGAACACCGAGAACGGTACGCAACCCTCGCGGGCGAACTGCGAGTACACGCGGTTGCCGTTGTTGGGGTTGGTCGCGTTCGGGTTCAGCGTGGTGCGGCAGACGATCTGGCCGGTGGCCGGATCGACCACGGTGTCCAGGCCTGCCTGCCAGCGCTCATTGATACGGTTGTTGAGGTTCCAGCGCTTGACTTCGCTCTGGCCCCAGTTGCCATACACGTCGTAGGTCCAGTTCTCGGTCAGGTTGCCCTCCACGCCCAGCACGAAGCGCTGGGTGTTGCGCTCAACGTGCTCACCACGCTGTCCGGCATCGACGTTGAAGCGGCTCAGGGTCAACTGGCTGGCGCCGTTGGCGACCATCAGCGCGCGCAGCTCCGGAGAAACATAGGCATTGTCGCGCTGGATGCGCAGGGTCTGGTCGAACGACGGCTGGGCCAGGAAGTCCGATACGGTCTCGGTGTACTTGCCTTCGAAATACAGGCGATGGTTGTCGGTCAGATCGAAGTTGACGACCGTATTGACGCTCTTGCGGTCGAAGCCGGGCTGCAGATCGGCAACCGAATTGAGGTCGGCGAAGTCGCAGTTGACGCAGCTGGTGGTGCTCGGCATCACGCCGTCATAGCGCTGCGGGCGATAGGTGCCGTCCGGATTGAACTGGTAGCGGTTGCCCCAGGTCGCCTTGTTGGTGGGCGAGAACGCACCCAGCGTGAAGGTGCCGCCGAAGGAGATCGAGTGGTTGCCACCCGGGCCGCTGAGCACGGTCTGCGGATTGCTTTCGTTGGAGGGCTTGGTCGGGTCGTAGTTGGGGTTCGGCACCGATACCAGGAATTCGTTGCCGATGGCGCGGTCGCTGCGGACGAAACGGTCCTGCTTGCTGTACTCCAGTGCGATCGCCGCGCTGCCGCGGCCGTTGGCGAAGTCGGTGCCCGCCGAGGCGCTGATGAAGGAACGGTTGAAGCCGCCTTCACTGGCCATGCCGGTCTGGGCGCGCACTTCGGCGCCGTCGAACGACTTCTTCATGATGAAGTTGACGACGCCGGCCACGGCATCGGCGCCGTACACGGCCGAGGCACCACCGGTGATGACTTCAACACGTTCGATCCACTCGACCGGGATCGTGTTGACGTCCACCGCCGAGGAGCCGGAGGTCGCGCCGACATGGCGGCGACCATTGACCAGCACCAGCGTACGCGAGGTGCCCATGCCGCGCAGGTCCATCAGGCCCACGCCGGCGGTGCCGATGAAACGGGTGGAATTGCCCAGCGTATAGGTCGGGCTCAGTGCCGGCAGGCGCGCCATCAGGTCGCCGATGTTGTTGGCGCCGGTGGCGCGGATTTCTTCGGCGGTGATGGCGGTGACCGGCGAGGGAGTCACGAAGCCGGTACGCGCGATGCGCGAGCCGGTCACGCTGACGCGGTCCAGGTCGATCGGGTTGCTGCCGGAGCTTGCCTCCTGGGCCAGAGCCGGGGCCGCGGCAGCCATCATCAGGCCGGCGAGCAGGGCGTTGGTCAGCGGGTGGCGACCGGGCGTGCGGTAGTGCGTCATCAGGTAAATCCCCCTAGTGGAAAGAGATCGACCACCTCCCTGTGTCTGTTATGTGGATGTTCATGTGTCGTCCTGACGTTAATCGAACCTAACACGCGCTTAACGGAAAAAGCATGGGTTCGTCACATTTCCTTGCGGAATAAGGGGTTTTTGACCATCAAATTGCAACAATTACAGTGTCTTAGTCTCAGTTGTGATAAGTGAACTTTGTTTTCTCTTCGCTTTATGAATTGGGTGTTAAGGGCGTCTTTGCGCAATCTGGCGGTTGGCGGGTGGGGCGCTTGCCTCAAGGAGAGGCGTAGCGAGGGCGCCAGACAGTTCCATTGATGCCGTTCTCCCTGCCTCTCTTGATCTTTCTGGCAGCCACTGCAAAGCCAGGCCACCGTCGGGCCTGTGATCAGGGGGAGGAGGAGGGGCAGGCCCGCAAAAGGAAAGGGCAGCTTGCGCCGCCCTTTCCGGGGTGCTGCTGTTACTGCTGGATCAGAACTTGTACTTCAGACGCACGAACGGGGTGCGGCCATACAGGTCGTACTGGGTGGCGAATGCGGCGGTGTTGCCGTAGCGAGTGCCTGCGCCGGTAGAGATCAGCGCCGGCTTGGTGTTGAACACATTGGAGATACCTACCAGCACTTCCCAATCGGCCTGCTTGTAGCTCAAGGAGGCAGTGTGGTAAACGCGGGCATCGGCCACGAGGTCACGGTACGAATCCGGACGGCCCTGATAGGTGAAGCGGGAATTGAGAGTGGTGTTCTCGGTCTTGCCGATGTACTGGGTCAACCAGTTGTACTCCCAGTCGCCGCGGGTCAGGGTCAGGCCCAGGTTGGCCACCAGGTCCGGACGACCGATCAGGCCAAGCTGATCCGACGATGCCAAGCCGCTGGCTTCTGCGCTGTCAAACAGCTGTGCAACGTCTTCCACGGTGTAGGTGACCTGGGAATCCAGGGCGAACTTGCCGAAGCCGAACTCGTGCTCCCAGTTCAGGGTCATGTCCCAGCCGCGGGTGCGCTGCTGGTTGATGTTCAGGTACTGGGCGTAGATGTTGCGGATCGAGTTGGCATCGGGACCGCTGGTCGGGTTGCGCTCCAGCAGGTCACAGTAGCGGTTCGGATAGGTGCTGGAACCGTAGCAGCCCGTGGTGATGTCCAGTGCGTTCAGCGAGGTGATCTGGCCGCGGATATCGTAGTCGAAATAGTCGATCGCCACGCTCAGGTCGGCAAACGAAGGGGTGAATACGATACCGGCGCTCTTGGCGCGGGAGGTTTCCGGAATCAGGTTGCCAGCGCCGCCACTGGTGTACACGGTGGCACTGGAGCCTGCGCCCACGTAATCGCCCGGGATGCCGGCGGCGCCGCAGTTTGCGCGGATGTTGGTGTTGTCGCTCTCTTCCCAGCGGATGCAAGGATCAATGGCGGTCTGGTTCTGGAAGCCAGTCTGGTTGCCCAGGTAAAGCTCGTACAGGCCAGGGGCGCGATAGGAGGTACCCACCGTACCGCGGATGCGCAGCGACGGGATGATCTGCCAGTTCAGGCCGGCCTTCCATACCTTGTCGCTGCCGCTGACGGAGTCGTACTTGAAGACACGGGCCGAGGCGTTGGCAGTGAGCGATTCGATACCGGTCACGCCCTTGACCAGCGGGATGTCGAATTCGACGAACGCTTCCTTCACCTTGTCATTGCCCTTGGTCACGTCAGCGGTCGACGCACCCCACAGGTCCTGATAGTTCTCGTCCGGCGTATCTTCGATGGAGTAGTAGCGGTATTCCAGACCAAACGCAGCACCGAGCGGGCCGGCCGGCAGGTCGAACAATTCACCGGAGAAGATGGCGTTGATCGTGGCCGTGTCGTAGGTGGTCTTGCCGGTCGCGGTGATGCCCAGGATGTCGACCAGCTCATCGACCTTGGCGCCGCTGAGGTAGCCCGGGTCGAAATAGTTCGCCGCTGGCGTGTCACCGGTGCCCGGACGCAGCAGATCGCCGGTGATCGAGTTGCGGATGCCCAGCGAACTGTACTTGCCGCTGGAGCGGCTGGCGTTGGCATTGACTTCCCAGCCCCAGCTGCCGGTGAACAGGCCGTCGAACTTGTTGGCCAGGTAGTAGTAGTTCACCTCGGTTTCCGAGGATGACTTGAACGGCAGCACCGGCTGCGCATAGCCGGTGCTGGTGCCCGGCGCTTCCACGGTCGGGAAGAACTGGCGCCACTGGAAGTTGTTGGTCTTGCGGTTGTTGTAGAGGAACTGGGTCTTCCAGTTGAACCCTTCGAAACCGAAGTCCGAAGCGAAGTACGCCGACTTGCGCTCCTGGCGGTTGATGATGTGGCTACGGCCCCAGCCATCGAAGTTCAAAGGCTCTTCGTAGTACGCCACCGGGCTGCCATTGGCGTAGGTCCGGTTGGCGCGCGGGCGGTAACCGGGGAACGGGCCGACGGTGCTGCCGTCCGGCGAGGGGATGTAGCGTATCGGTGAGTCGTACTCGTCGATGACGTTGATCAGCAGGTTGTTGCAGTTTGCCAGGTTGGTCCCTGCGGTGATCGAGCGATCTTCCCGGTCGATGCGATTGCCGTTGGCGTCCTTGATCAGGTCGTTGCCGCACTTCAGGAAATCGCGGTCACCGCGGGTCAGTTCGTTGTGGCGATACCACTCGACGGCGGCGACGATGCTGCCCTTCTCGAAGTTCCAGCCATTGGCCAGCGAGCCCTGGAAGACTTCACCGCCACCTTCGGTAGGGATGCGGCCGGTGACGGTCAGTTCCGGGCGCTCGAAATTCTTCTTGGTGATCAGATTGACCACGCCGGCCACGGCATCGGAACCGTAAATGGACGAAGAGCCATCCTTCACGATTTCAGCGCGCTGCAGAATGGCAGTGGGAATGACGTTCAGGTCGAACGCGCCGACCGCGCCGCGGGTACCCGCCGGGCCGGGGCGTTGGCCGTCCAGCAGCACCAAGGTGCGGTTGGCACCGAGGCCGCGCAACGAGAACGTCTGCACACCGGTGCCACCGTCTACGACGAAGCCGCCGAACTGATGGGTGATCTGGGTCTCGGCCGCGCCAATCGCGGACTTCTGCAGGAACTCGCCAACCGAGACCTGGCCCTGCGCTGCGTTGTGCTCGGTATCGATGGTGAACACCGGGGACGAGGTCTCGTAATCCGCACGTCGGATCAGAGAGCCGGTGACGGTGATCTTGTCAAGATCGGTTGCGCGCTGGTTGCGGGTGGAAGTGCTTGACGCCGTGGCTTCCTGCTGGGTGGTCTCCTGGGCCAGGGCCGGTGCGGCCTGCAGGCAGGCCAGCACAGCGAGAGTGAGCGGGACGCGGCTTGGCTTGATGTGGCGGGTGGCGTTGCGCATTTCGGTGTGATCCCCACTTGTTATGCTTCGGTTAATGGAGTGTATGGGTGGCGTAAAGTAAATGCAACATGAATGGAATGCTTTTGTAACCCATTGTTGCTTATGGAAAATTCAGGAAATTGCGCATGAAAAAACCCCGTCGGTTAACCGACGGGGTTCGTGTGCGGCCCAGATTGCGGCGGGTTTACAGGCCGCCTGGCCCGCAGTCCTTGCCCAGGAAATCGGCCATCAACGGCAGCGTCGCGCGATAGTGGCTCGGGTACCACGGCATGCTGTGCGGCATGTCGGGAATCAGCTCGAAGCGGGCCGGCACCTTGTCCTTCACGCCGTTGTAGAAGTTCCTGGCGTGGGAGGCCGGGGTGCGCACGTCGCGATCACCAACGAAGGTCAGCAGCGGAATAGCGGCCTTGGAGGTGTTCTGCATCGGGTCCATGCCCTTCACGGTCTGACCCTGCAGGATGCGCTGCAGACGGTTCTCGCTCCAGGAAACGCCAAGGCGGGCCAGATCGGTCACAGGCGCGCCTGCAATGGCGCACTGATAGGGTGATGGACTGCGCACCACTGCGGCGGCGGAGGCGAAGCCGCCGTAGGAGTAGCCGAAGATCGCGATGCGGTCCTTGGCAGCGATACCCTGCTGAATCAGCCATGCCGCAGCATCATCGTTGTCGTCCTGCATCGTCAGCCCCCATTGCTTGTCGCCGGCGATCCAGTGCTCACGGCCGAATCCGGTCGAACCCCGGTACTGGGGACGGATCACGGCGTAACCGCGCGAGGTGAAGAATGGCACCCAACCGGACGCATCCCAGCCGGTGTAGTCACGGGCCCAAGGGCCGCCATGGGGATGGACCAGCGCCGGCAGCGCCGCGTCACCGTTTTTCCAGCCCGCAGGCAGGTCGACGATGGCGGGGATCTTGCGACCATCCCGGGCGGTGTAGGTTATCCAGCGCTGTTCGCCGATCTGCTTGCCATCTACCCAAGGGCGTTCGCTGCCCAGCGTGGTGACCTGCTTCCGATCGATCAGGATCTGGTAGCTGGTGGGCGAGCTTGCGCTGTTGGTGGTGAACAGTACGCGCGAAAGATCGTCGTTGTAACCGCTGATGGCGATGTACTTGCCCGGATATGCCTGCTTGAGGCCGTCGTACAGGGCTTTCATCTGCGGATCGACGTAGACCGCTTCACGTCGGGGGCCGTCGACGTAGAAGCCCAGCACCTGGTTGAAGTTGCTCGGTTTGGTGCCCAGGATCAGGCCACCGATAGGATATTCCGGATGGGCCGCCAGCGGTTCGTTGTCGAACGCTTTGGTCGCCGGGTCGTACAGGCGCGCCTGCACCTGGTCGGAGAACTTGTCGGTGAGGATGTAAAGCTTGCCGCTCTGGTCATCGATGCCGACCACTTCCATGGTGTAGCGGTCGGACAGCCGGGTGGTGAGCGTTTCGTGCTTCTCGAACTGACCGCTGGCTTTGCTCTTGACCAGGATCTGCTGTTCATAGTCGTTGGAGCCCGCAGGCTCGATCTGCGTACGGGTCAGCAGTTCGCCGTTGCGTGGATGGAAGAGACCCGGCGTGGAGCGGGCGTCGCCACGGAACAGCAGCTCGGTCTGCCCGGTCCTGAGGTTGAACAGGTAGTAGCTGGCAGAGAAATTGGTCTGGTTGATCTGTGAAATGATTACCTTGTCCGGATCCAGCGGAAGCGAGTGCACCAGGGACGCTGTGCCGGCAAGCTCCAGGCAGCGTTGGGTCTGCTCGCTGATGCCAAGCTTTCGCGTGTTGTCGGCGAATGCTTCGTCGAACTTGGCTTGGCTGCTGTCGGTGAGAAAGGCCTTGGACAGGAAGGTTTTGGTCGAGCCGACTGAATTGCCTTCGCCGCAGCCGGACAGCTGCGCGGTCAGTTCCTGGCGACCGATGACGAGACTGCGGCCTGCCTTGAGTGCGCTGGCGGCAATGAACTTCATCCGATCACCGGACGGGGTGATCGCCACGGGTGCCGAGCCGGGGGTGTCCAGGTTCCAGTTGGCCAGCGCGGTGTCACCATTGTTGCTGCCTGGTGCGGCGATGATGGCAACCAACTGCTTGCCGTCCGGGCTCATGCTGACGGACTGGATTGACGGAATCCTGGCGAAATCCTCGACCGGGAGGGGCGCGGCGGAGGCGTGGGTGATGTGCAGGCCCACCAGCAATGCGATGGCGGTACCCAGATGGGCAGGTGTGAAGCGGGATTCCATGGTCATTGGTTCCTTGTGGCACGGCACGTAAATATGACCTGAAGATGAACGAAGGTTTGGTTTCCGTCAACTCGACGTGAACGGGGCCGGTCCTCACCGCTGGCCGCAAACAGGGAGACCCCGCCGAAGCGGGGTCTCCAGAAGCAGGCTGCCTGTGGCCCTTACTGGTTGCCGAACTCGTACTTGGCCTGCACGTAGATGGCACGGCCATAAGCGTTGTACAGGTAGTTGTTGTACGGCTGGCCGCTGGTGCCGGCGAAGCTGTACCGCTGGTTGTCGGGCATCTTGTTGAACACGTTGTTGACCATCAGCGACAGGGTCAGGTTGTCCATCGCCCGATAGTTCACGCTCAGGTTGTAGGTGGTGTATGAACCCCACTTGCCGGCTTTGTAGCCGGAACTGTGGACGTAGTCGTAGCCGTTGCCCAGGTAGGCCATGTAGTTCGGCGTCTTGCCGATGTAGTTGGCATACAGGGTGGTGGTCCACTTGTCCTTGGCCCAGCCGATCGAACCGTCGGCACGCACCTTGGCGTACGAGTCGTACACCCACATCGCATACGGGTCGCGCAGCAGGTCCAGGTACTCATCGCCCGGCTGCGGCTGCAGTTCGCGCTTGAGCATGTCGGTGTAGTTGCCGGAGAACTGCAGCGAACCGAAGCGGCCGATGTCCTGCACGTACTTGAAGCTGGCCGTCAGCGCCTGCAGGTTCTGGCTGGCCACGTTCATCTTCGGCGTATAGATCTCATCGAGTACGCCGGAGCCATCACGGGTGA
Source organism: Stenotrophomonas sp. PA-6-5C (assembly GCF_021605635.1). Classification (NCBI taxonomy): domain Bacteria; kingdom Pseudomonadati; phylum Pseudomonadota; class Gammaproteobacteria; order Lysobacterales; family Lysobacteraceae; genus Stenotrophomonas; species Stenotrophomonas sp. PA-6-5C. The sequence goes on along the minus strand of NZ_WKEE01000043.1, from coordinate 11,748 downwards.
TCCAGTCGCTCACGTTCTGGCAGCTGGCCGAGGTGTTGTTGGTCTGGCCGTTGCGGCAGTAGTACTCGGCCAGCAGCAGCTGATCGGAGCTGAGGGTGTTGACCTCGTTCTTGATCTTCCAGTTGTAGTAGTCCACCGACACCGACAGGTTGTTGATCGGAGCCCACACGATGCCGGCGTTCCATACATCTGCGGTGATCGGTTCCAGGTCGGGGTTGCCGGACTGCGTTCCAAACACCGACACGCTGTCATACGGGCAGCCCGTCGTGTTGGCCGGGTCGTAGCCAAGCTGGCCGCAACGGTAGTAGTCGGTGGAGCCGTTGGCGTAATAGCCGCTGACACCCTGGAAAGCGTCGGACAGGGTGGGCGCACGGAAGGCGGTGCCGTACTTGCCACGGAACAGCAGGCTGTCGATTGGACGGAATTCCAGTCCGACGCTGTAGGTTGCCTTGTCGACGGTGCTGCTGCCGATCTTGAAGGCGTCGTAGCGACCGGAGCCGGTTACCGTCAGCGATTCCAGCAACGGCATGCGCAGTTCAGTGGTCACTGCATAGTTGCTGCGATGGCCTGCGCCGGACACCGCGGTGGTGCCCCAGACGCTGCCATCGACCAGGCGTGCATCCGGCGTATAGTCCCAGCCTTCGCTGCCACCTTCGACCACCACTGCGAAGCCGGCATCGCCGCCGGGCAGCTTGAACAACGAACCGTTGGTGACCTGCGCACGCAGCAGGTTCTGCCAGGTCCGGCTCTGGCTGTAGGTGTAGCCGGTGAAGCTCTGGAAATCTCCGCTCGGCAGCGGCGAGTAGAACGCTTCCCAGTCCGGGCTGTAGATGTCGTAGCCGGTACTGGTGGTGCCCAGCACCGGCCCCAGCACACGCTGCTCGAAGTAATCATTGATCGGATCGTTCCAGCGCACGAAGTTGCGCTCGGTCAGCTTGTACTCGCCGCGCGTGAAGCTTGCGCTGTAATCCCAGTTGCCGACCGTACCGCGACCGCCGAGCGTGACCTGGTAGGCCTTGTTGCGATCGGTGTTCATGATGTCGCGGTAGCCGCCGCCGCCGATGTCCTCCGGCGCGAACACGCGCTGCAGGTTCATGTACTGGCCGCTGTCCTGATCATAGAAGCGGCCCCAGCCGGAGGAGGTACCCCACCAGGTGTAGCCGGAGCCGGTGGCGTACTTCACTTCTTCCAGACTGTAGAGCGCGTCGCCGAACAGCTGGAAGTTGTCGTTCACATCGAAGGTCATCGAGCTGTAGATCTGCCCGCTTTCCTTGCCGTTCTTGATGGTCTTGTAGCCGGTGCCATACACCGAACCACAGGCCTGGCCGGTCGGCCGGGTGCCGAGCACGGTGGTACCGTCGAACTGGCCCGCCACGTTGGCGCACAGGTTCGGGTCCATCATCGCGTAGCGGTTGCTGTTGGCCGGCAGCAGTACCAGGAAGTCGTTGGAGACGTACTGTGGGCTGTAGCCGTCGGGGTTGTTGACCTTGGTCAGGTCGCGCTGGTAGCCCCAGATCGGGCTGGTCTTTTCGTACTGCACGTTGACCAGCGCATTGAAGCGGTCGTCCTTGGAATTGAACCCGCGGGCGCCGCTGAAGCGGAAGCTGTTGCCGCCCCCTTCGCTGTAGGCGCCGCCGCGGATGTTCAGCACGCCGCCGTCCATGCGTTCCTTGAGGATGATGTTGACCACGCCGGCGATCGCATCCGAACCGTACAGCGACGACTGGCCACCGGGCAGAATCTCGATGCGCTCGACGATGTCGATCGGAATGCCGCTGATGTTGTTGAAACTGTCGCTGCCGTTGTACAGCGCCGGATACGAGAGCATCGGGCGGCCGTTGATCAGGTACTTGGTGTAGCCGGGGCTGAGCCCGAACATGCCGGCTGCCTCGGCACCCTGGGTGAACGAAGCAGAGGTCTGTCCGCCCTGCAGGCCGCCGGTCGACAGCGAGGACTGCTGCAGGACGTCGGCGACACTGGTGAAACCGCGGGTCTGGATGTCCTCGGCGGTAACGGTCAGGACCGGCGTGTGGTTCTCGATCTGCGTCTGCGGGATCAGTGAACCGGTGACGGTGACGCGGTCGAGCTGGGTCGGCGCGTTGTCCTGTGCGTGGGCTGCGCCGGAGGCGAGCAGGGTGCCGATCAGGGCGAGGGTCAAGGGGTGACGCGAAGGCGTGGAGCGATGGCGAGACATGATGGATCCCCGTATGAGCGATGTCGTCTGGCTATGTCGTCCTTGACATCTTCACGATCTGTTCAGTTTCAATCCATTCAGCAAGACCGTAACACGGCGTTCACGTTGTCAAAATGGTGCTGTCATACGGATGTGTCCGCTGTTTCCGGAAAATTCCTTTGTAATCAATGAATAAACGGGTTTGTCTGGGAATGTTTCAAAATGTTGCGATGCAGAACAGTGTTGGTCGACAGTGATATTTATCTTCAGGATCAAAGACTTGTGGACGCCCCTGGAATAGTTCTGGATAGTTAATTTATGGGACTTTTTGTTTTCGTCCGTCTCAATTGACGGGCATGAAAAAGGCCCCGCCGAAGCGGGGCCCTTGGGTTGCTGCGGGAGCGGCGCTTACTTCTTGCCGAACTCGTACTTGGCCTGCACGTAGACCGCACGGCCGTAGGGGTTGTAGATGCTGCTGTTGTACGGCGCGCCGATGTTGCCGGCGTAGCTGTGGGCCTGGCCGTCGGGCATCTTGTTGAACACGTTGTTGACCATCATCGACAGCGTCAGGTTGTCCATCGCCTGGTAATTCACGCTCAGGTTGTAGGTGGTGTACGAGCCCCACTTGCCGGCCTCATACCCAGACGGATGCACGTAGTCATAGCCCTTGCCCAGGTACGCCATGCGGTTGGGCGTCTTGCCGATGTAGTTGAAGTACAGGGTGGTGGTCCACTTGTCCTTCGCCCAGCCCACCGCACCATCGGCACGCACCTTGGCGTACTGGTCGTAATTCCACATCGCGTACGGGTCACGCAGCAGGTCCAGGTAATCGTCGCCCGGCTGCGGCTGCAGTTCGCGCTTGATCATGTTGGTGTAGTTGCTGGAGAACTGCAGCGCGCCGAAGCGGCCGATGTCCTGCACGTACTTGAAGCTGGCCGTCACCGCCTGCAGGTTCTGGCTGGCGATGTTCATCTTCGGCGTGTAGATCTGGTCCAGCTTGCCGGTGCCGTCACGGGTGATCCAGTCGGCAACGTTCTGGCAGCTGGCCGAGGTGTTGTTGGTCTGGCCGTTGCGGCAGTAATACTCGGCCAGCAGCAACTGGTCGGAACTGAGGGTGTTGACCTCGTTCTTGATCTTCCAGTTGTAGTAGTCGACCGACACCGACAGGTTGTTGATGGGGGCCCACACGATGCCGGCGTTCCAGACGTCAGCAGTGATCGCTTCCAGATCGGGGTTGCCGGACTGTTCACCGAACACCGACTCGTTGGCGTACGGGCAACCCACGGTATCGCTCGGGTTGAAGCCAAGCTGGCCACAGCGGTAGTAGTCGACCGAACTGTTGGCGTAGTAGCCGCTGCGGCCCTGGAACGCGTCGGACAGGCTGGGCGCGCGGAAGGCGGTGCCGTACTTGCCGCGGAACAGCAGGCTTTCAATGGGACGGAACTCCACGCCGATGCTGTACGTCGATTTATCGACGGTCTTGTCGGCGATCTTGAACGCGTCGTAGCGGCCGGAGGCGGTCACCGTCAGCGACTCCAGCAGCGGCATGCGCAGCTCGCTGGTCAGCGCGTAGTTGCTGCGATGGCCGGCACCGGCCACCGAGGTGGTGCCCCACACGCTGCCATCGAGCAGGCGCTGGTCCGGCGTATACGACCAGCCTTCGCTGCCGGCTTCGGCCACCACGGCCAGGCCCGCATCGCCACCGGGCAGCTTGAACAGCGAACCGTTGGTGATCTGCGCGCGGCCAAGGTTCTGCCAGGTGCGGCTCTTGTTGTAGGTGAAACCGGTGAAGGTCTGGAAATCACCGGCCGGCAGCGGCGAATAGAACGCGCCCCAGTTCGGGTTGTAGATGTTGTAGCCGTCGTCGGTGACGCCCAGTACCGGACCCAGCACACGATCTTCGAAGTAGCTGTCGATCTCGTTGGCCCAGCGCGCGAAACTGCGTTCGGTCAGCTTGTACTCGCCGCGGCTGAAGCTGGCGCTGTAGTCCCAGTTGCCGACGTTGCCGCGACCGCCGAGGGTGACCTGGTAGGCCTTGTTGCGATCGGTGCTCATGATGTCGCGGTAGCCGGCGGCGCTGATGTCCTCTGGCGCGAACGCGCGCTGCAGGTTCATGTATTCGCCACTGGCCTGGTCGACGAACGCACCGAAGCCGACATCACTGCCCCAGAAGGCATAGCCCGAACCGGCGTTGTACTGGACCTCTTCCAGGCTGTAGAGCGCGTCGGCGAACAGCTGGAAGTTGTCGTTGACGTCGAAGGACATCGACGAATAGATCTGGCTGCTTTCCTTGCCGTTCTTCAGCGTCTTGTAGCCGGCACTGAAGGGCGAGCCACAGGATTCACCGACCGCACGCGTGCCCAGTACGGTGGTGCCACCGAACTGGCCGGCCACGTTGGCGCAGCGGGTCGGGTCCATCATCACGTAAGCGTTCTGCTGGTCCGGCAGGTAGACCAGGAAGTCGTTGGTCGGCACCTGCGGCGTATAGCCCTTGGTGTTGTTCTGCTTGGTCAGATCACGCTGGTAGCCCCAGATCGGGCTGCTCTTCTCGTACTGCACGTTGACCAGCGCGTGGAAGCGGTCATCGAAGGCGTTGAAACCATGCGCGCCGCTGACGCGGAAATCGTTGCCACCGCCCTCGGTGTAGGCGCCGCCGCGTACGTTCAGCACGCCGCCGTCCATGCGGTCCTTGAGGATGATGTTGACCACGCCGGCGATCGCGTCCGAGCCGTACAGCGACGACTGGCCGCCGGGCAGGATCTCGATGCGCTCGACGATGTCGATCGGGATGCCGCTGAGGTTGTTGAAGGTGTCGCTGCCGTTGTAGAGGGCAGGGTAGGACAGCATCGGCCGTCCGTTGATCAGGTACTTGGTGTAGCTCGGGCTGAGGCCGAACATGCCCGAAGCTTCAGCGCCCTGGGTGAACGAGGCGGAAGTCTGGCCGCCCTGCAGGCCGCCGGTGGTCAGCGAGTTCTGCTGCAGCACCTCGGCCACGCTGGTGAAACCGCGCGTCTGGATGTCCTCGGCGGTGACGGTCAGGACCGGCGTGTGGTTCTCGATCTGCGTCTGCGGGATCAGTGATCCGGTGACGGTCACGCGTCCGAGATCGGTGGGAGTGTTCTCCTGGGCGAGCGCGATCGCGCTGCTGCTGGCCAGGATCAGGCCGCTGAGGACGGCGCAGGTGAGCGGGTGACGCGGGAAGCCATTGCGAGACATGCGGTACTCCGTGTGGTCGTGAGAAACGCGTTTTCCCTTTCCTGGGAACTCATGGATTGTTCAGCAGCCTGCAAACTCAGGAAGGCGGCGTTTTTGGAACGTAACACACGCTTAACTTGTTTTTCTCGGACTTGTCGCGCTCTTGCAATGGCTCGCTGTGGGTTAATAAAAAGATCTTTAAAAACAATGTATTGCGATATCGGTACGAATTTGCCGAATGTGGCTTAATGAATATTCATTAAATGATTTGGTATTTAACAATCGAGATATTCATGTGCTGATCGATGCACATGCGTTGGCCCAAAAAAAAGGCCCCGCCGAAGCGGGGCCTGGTCCGGAATCAAACCCGGAAAACGACGGGATTACTTGCCGAAGTCGTACTTGGCCTGCACGTACACGGTGCGGCCGTAGACGTTGTACAGGTAGTTGTTGAACGGCGTGCCGGAGGTGCCCTGGTAGCTGTGGGCCTGCTGCTCGGGCATCTTGTTGAACACGTTGTTGACCATCAGCGACAGGGTCAGGTCATCCTGCACGCGGTAGTTCACGCTCAGGTTGTAGGTGGTGTACGAAGCCCACTTGCCTGCCTTGTAACCCGACGCACCATGGGTGTACTCGTAGCCGTTCAGGCCCGCCAGGTAGTTCGGGGTGTGGCCGATGTAGTTCGCGTACAGCGTGGTGGTCCACTTGTCCAGCGACCAGGCCACCGACGCGTCGGAACGGACCTTGGCGTAGCTGTCGTAGTTCCACATCGACTTCGGGTTGCCCAGCAGGTCCTGGAAGTCCTCGCCCGGCTGCGCCTGCACTTCACGCTTGAGCATGTTGGTGTAGTTGCCCGAGAACTGCAGCGAACCGAAGCGGCCGATGTCCTGCAGGTACTTGAAGCCGACGGTCACGGCCTGCAGGTTCTGGCGGGCCACGTTCATCTTCGGGGTGTACAGCGAGCTCAGGTTGCCGGCCGAATCACGGGTGACCCAGTCAGCCACGTTCTGGCAGGTGGCCGAGGAGCCGTTCGGCAGACCGTTGCGGCAGTAGTACTCGGCCAGCAGCAGCTGGTCGGTGCTGGCCGTATCGACTTCGTTCTCGATCTTCCAGTTGTAGTAGTCGGCCGAGATCGACAGGTTCGCCATCGGCGCCCAGACGATGCCTGCATTCCAGACGTCGGCGGTGATCGGCTCCAGGTCCGGGTTGCCGGCACGCTCGGAGTAGACCGAGACGCTGTCGGCGTAGCGGCAGGCGTCGGTGTTGCCCGGCACGAAGCCCAGCTCACCGCATCGGTAGTAGTCGGTCGAGTTGGCAGCGTAGTAGCCGCTGCGGCCCTGGAACGCGTCGGGCAGGGTCGGTGCGCGGAAGGCGGTACCGTACTTGCCGCGGAACAGCAGGCTTTCGATCGGACGGAACTCCACGCCCACGCTGTAGGTGGCCTTGTCGACGGTGTTGTCGGCGATCTTGAAGGCGTCATAGCGACCGGAAGCGGTCACCGTCAGCGACTCCAGCAGCGGCATGCGCAGCTCGCTGGTCACCGCGTAGTTGCTGCGATGGCCGTTGCCGGCAACAGCCGACGAGCCCCACACATCGCCGTCCAGCAGGCGCTGGTCCGGGCTGTAGTCCCAACCTTCGCTGCCGCCTTCGACGACCACGGCCAGACCGGCGTCACCGCCCGGAAGCGAGAACAGCGAGCCATTGGTGACCTGGGCACGAGCCATGTTCTGCCAGGTACGGGCATGGTTGGTGGTGTAACCGGTGAAGCCGGCGAAATCTTCCGGCGCGATCGGCGAGTAGAACGCGCCCCAGTTGGTGTTGTAGATGCCGAAGCCATCCTTGGTGCCGAGCTGCGGGCCCAGTACCTTGTCGGCGAAGTAGCTGTTGATGGCGTTGCCGAAGCGCTGGAACTTGCTTTCATCCAGGCGGTACTCGCCGCGGGTGAAGCTCAGGCTGTAGTCCCAGTTGCCGACCGCACCCTTGCCGCCCAGGGTGACCTGGTAGGCACGGCTCTTGTCGTTGTTCAGGATGCCCTTGTAGCCTTCGCCGCCGATGTCTTCCGGGGCGAACGCGCGCTGCAGGTTGACCAGCTTGCCCGACGCCTGGTCGTAGAAGCCGCCCATGCCGCTCTTGGTGCCCCACCACAGGTAGTTCGAACCGGAGGTGTATTCGGTCTTTTCCTTGCTGTACAGCACGTCGGCGAACAGCTGGAAGTTGTCATTCACGTCGAAGGTCATCGACGAGTAGAACTGGCCGCTGTCCTTGCCGTTCTTCAGGGTCTTGTAGCCGGCGCCGAACACCGAACCGCAGGACTGGCCGGTCGGACGGTTGGCCAGCACGGTGGTGCCATCGAACTGGCCGGCAACGTTGGCGCAGTTGCTCGGGTCCATCATGTACAGCGCGTTGGTCTTGGCGTCGATGACGGCGAAGTCGTTCGACGGCAGCTGCGCGGTGTAGCCGTTGGTGTTGTTCTGCTTGGTCAGGTCACGCTGGTAGCCCCAGATCGGATTGCTGCTTTCGATCTGCACGTTGACCAGTGCATTGAAGCGGTCGTCCAGCGCCGAGAAGCCGTGTGCGCCGCTGATGCGGAAGCTGCTGCCGCCGCCTTCAGTGGTGGTGCCGCCACGCACGGACAGGCTGCCGCCTTCCATGTGGTCCTTCAGGATGATGTTGACCACGCCGGCGATCGCATCCGAACCGTACAGGGAGGACTGGCCACCCGGCAGGACTTCGATGCGCTCGACGATGTCGATCGGAATTCCGCTGATGTTGTTGAACGCGTCGCCACCGTTGTACAGCGCCGGATAGGACATCATCGGGCGGCCGTTGATCAGGTACTTGGTGTAACCCGGATTCAGGCCGAACATGCCAGCGGCTTCAGCGCCCTGGGTGAACGAGGCGGAGGTCTGGCCGCCCTGGATGCCGCCGGTGGTCAGCGAAGACTGCTGCAGCACTTCGGCGACGCTGTTGAAGCCGCGTGACTGGATGGCTTCAGCGCTGATGGTCATGACCGGGGTCTGGGTCTCGACCTGGGTCTGCGGGATCAGCGAGCCGGTGACGGTGATCTTGTCCAGGTTGGTGGCCTTGTCCTGGGCCATTGCCGGCGAGGCGGCAACCAGGGCGGAGATCAAGGCGACAGCGAGGGTGTTGCGACGTGCGGAATTGCGAAGGTCTTTCATGTAGTTCCGTTCAGAGAGCAAATACGAGTACGGCACTGCGCATGCGCCATCGTGCGTGCTGTAGAACCAGCAGCGCAGCCCAAAACCAGTGCTTAGCGAACGTAACATGAACTTAACAATCTGTGCACGAATCTGTAGCAATCCTGAATTTCAGTCAGCGTACGTCCAGCTAGTATGATGTTGGGTTCTTCTTATCGATTCACCCGGAGTCCGCAGTGAACAGTTCTTCCCGTCGTCCGCATGCCAGCCAGGTGCAGAAGGGACTGGCGCCGCATGCGCGCATCCGCAACGTGATCGCGGTGGGCTCGGGAAAGGGTGGGGTGGGCAAGTCGACCACGGCGGTCAACCTTGCCGTCGCCCTGCAGCAGCTTGGCGCGCGCGTCGGCGTGCTTGACGCGGACATTTACGGCCCCAGCGTGCCGGCGATGCTCGGCCTGTCCGGCCGCCCGGAGAGCCCGGACAACAAGAGCATCGAGCCGATGCGTGCGTTCGGCGTGGACACCATGTCGATCGGTTATCTGGTCGAGGACGAGACACCGCTGATCATGCGTGCACCGCGCGCGACGGCGGCGCTGACCCAGCTGTTCGAAGACACGCTGTGGGATGACCTGGACTACCTGCTGATCGACCTGCCGCCGGGTACCGGCGACATCCAGCTGACCCTGGTGCAGAAGATCCCGCTGGCCGGCGCGGTGATCGTCACCACGCCGCAGGACATCGCCACGCTGGATGCGAAGAAGGCACTGAAGATGTTCGAGAAGGTCGAGGTGCCGGTGCTGGGCGTGCTCGAGAACATGGCCGTGCATACCTGCAGCAACTGCGGGCACGTGGAGCACCTGTTCGGCGAGGGTGGTGGCGAGCGCATGGCGGCGCAGTACGGGGTACCGCTGCTGGGGTCGCTGCCGCTGCAGATCGGCATCCGCGAGCAGGGTGACGCCGGTACCCCGATCACCGCCGCGCAGCCGGATTCGGCCGCGGCCCAGGCCTACCATCGCGCTGCCCAGCGTCTGGTCGAGGAGGTGGGCAAGCGCCCGCGCGCCTCGATCCCGATCCTGTCCTCGCTGCTGTAAGGGCCCGCTGGCGGGGCTGCGGCGGCGACGCCCGGCCCCCTGCTAGAATCCTCGCGCCCCCTTGCACCCAGGACAGAGCATGAGCATCAAGAGTGACCGTTGGATCCGCCAGATGTCCGAACAGCACGGCATGATCGAGCCGTACGAGGCCGGGCAGGTCAAGCAGGTCAACGGCGAGCGCATCGTCAGCTACGGCACCTCCAGCTACGGCTACGACGTGCGCTGCTCGCGCGAGTTCAAGGTGTTCACCAACATCAACTCGACGATCGTCGACCCCAAGCATTTCGACCCGGGCAGCTTCGTCGACATCGTCGGCGATGAGTGCATCATTCCGCCGAACAGCTTCGCGCTGGCGCGCACGGTCGAATATTTCCGCATTCCGCGCGACACCCTGGTGGTGTGCCTGGGCAAGAGCACCTATGCGCGCTGCGGCATCATCGTCAACGTGACCCCGCTGGAGCCGGAGTGGGAAGGCCATGTGACCCTGGAGTTCAGCAACACCACGCCGCTGCCGGCGCGCATCTACGCCAACGAAGGCGTGGCGCAGATGCTGTTCTTCCAGTCCGATGAAGTGTGCGAGACCTCGTACAAGGACCGTGGCGGCAAGTACCAGGGCCAGACCGGCGTGACTCTGCCGCGCACCTGAAGGTGGCGCCGGGCGATGCCCGGCGTTCTGCGTGATCACGAAGGCGGCGCATGCGCCGCCTTCGCTTATTTGCCGCGACCGAACAGGATCGCGATGCCCACGGCCACCAGGCCGAGCGGCCACCAGGTCAACAGCAGGCGCGACAGGTTCAGGTTGGTCCAGCCCAGGTTGCTGGCCAGCATGAACAGGCCGATCAGGATCAGCAGGATGGCGGCGACGATATTGAATCGCATCGGGTCGGCACTGGCTCAGGAATGGGCCGGATATCCTAGCCGTTCCTTCCAGTAGGCGACATGCTGGTCCAGTGCGGCCGGTTCATAGCGGTGCGCCGGGCCGCTGCCCCAGACCGGTCCCGGCCATGCCGGATCGCCGTCGTGGCGGCCGATCACGTGGAAATGCAGCTGGCGCACGATGTTGCCCAGTGCACCGATGTTGATCTTCTCCACCCCGTCCGAACCGTGCAGCGCCTTGCAGGCGCGGTTGAGCTCGGTGCGCAGCTTGTCCTGCTGCTCGCCGTCCAGCTCGATCCACTCGGTCACCCCGGCCAGGCGCGGCACCAGGACCAGCCAGGGGAATCGTTCGTCGTTCATCAGTCGCACTTGCGACAACGGGCCTTCGGCCACCAGCACGCTATCGGTGGCCAGGCGTGAATCGAGTTCGAAATCGCTCATCCAAGATGCTCCGAGAAGAAGTCCAGGGTGCGTTGCAGCGCCAGGGCGGCGCTGTCTGGATCATACGCATGTCCGACCTCCCGGTTGAAGGCATGGTCGGCCGGATAGACGTAGGTCGCCATCTGCGGCAGCTTCTCGCGGTGGGCCTGGATCGCCTCCGGCGGGATGCTCTTGTCCTGCGCGCCGAAGTGGAACATCACCGCGGCCTTCGGTGTTTCATCCAGGAACTGCACGTTGCGCGCGCCGTAGTAGCTCACCGAGGGCAGGCCCAGGCGCAGCGCCGACAGCAGGGCGACGCTGCCACCCCAGCAGTAGCCGACCGTGCCGACCTTGCCATGCGGGGCCAGCCGTGTGGCGGCGGCGCGGACCACTTCCAGCGCCTTTTCCATGCCCAGGGCGGTGACCCGTTGCAGGCCATCCTTCACGCCTTCGGGGCTGTAGGGCAGAGCATCCGGGTCGGCCTCGGGACCATCGACCAGGTCGAAGAACGACGGCGCCAACACCGCGTAGCCCTCGGCCGCGAAGCGCTCCGCCACGCTGCGGATGTGCGGGTTGGCGCCGAAGATTTCCTGCACCACCACCAGTGCGCCGCGGGGTTTGCCCTCGGGCAGTGCCTGCCAGGCGCGGACCGGGCCATGATGCGTGTCCAGGGTGATCCATTCGGACATCGGGAGGTGCCTCGTTGCAGGGGACAGGCCTGCATTGTCGGCGCTGGGCGGGTTAGCGCAATGTCAGCGGCTGTGCGGGATCGGGCGGCTCACGCGATTCAGAGGCCGCCCCCCCAACCCCGGTATACTGGCGCCCTTTCAGGCCC
>NZ_WKEE01000042.1:0-48928 GCF_021605635.1 Stenotrophomonas sp. PA-6-5C | reverse complement strand
CCCCATGCCTGCTGCCCACATTCCTGCGCTGTCCACGCTCTCCCTTCTGATTGCGGCCGCCCTGGCCGCTGCCCCGGCGTATGCGGCTGATGCCGATGCGCCGTCGGCGACCACTGCCACTTCTGCGAACCTTGCCGCGTCCACGCTGGATGCGGTGGTGGTGACCGGTTCGCGTACCAGCACGCGCACGGTGAAGAACAGCTCGACACCGATCGACGTGATTTCCGCCGAGGACCTGGCGGCTACCGGCCAGGCCAGCTTGCTTGAAGCCCTGCAGCGCAGCCTGCCGTCGCTCAGCCAGATCGGCGGCTACCAGAGCGACCAGGAAAGCCTGATCCGCGGCTACCAGCTGCGCAACCTGTCGCCGGGTTACACGCTGGTGCTGGTGAACGGCAAGCGCCGCAACGCCAGTGCGTACGTCAGTGGCGCCAACGGCGGCGGCTATCCGGGCCACGCCTGGGCCGATCTGGCGCTGATTCCGGTATCGGCCATTGACCACGTGGAAGTACTGCGTGACGGCGCTTCGGCCATCTACGGTTCGGACGCGATCACCGGGGTGATCAACGTGATCCTGAAATCGCAGGCGCACGGTGGCGATGTGTCGGTGGAGAGCGGGCAGAGCACCGATGGCGACGGCAGCCGCACCAGCGTGCGCGCCAACATCGGTCTGCCCTGGGGCGAGGATGGCTTCATCAACCTGTCCGGCGAGAGCACGCGCCAGCACCATGCGATCCGCACGCGACGCTATATCGATGGCTACCTGAGCTATCCGGCGGTGGACGGCAACGGCAACCTGGTGGCGCTGCGACCGAACAACCGGCTGCCGGCCGGGGCGTCGCCGAACCCGGCCGAGGCCGGACGCGATGCCGAGGCCAACATCATCCTCAGCTCGCCGTCGTACGCGTTGAAGGCTTTCGCGGTGAACGTGGGCCATGGGCTGGGCGAGAACGCGCAGTTCTACGCCAATGCCACCGCCAGCGACCGCACCGCGCAGGCGATCCAGAATTTCCGGCTGCCGGCGACGATCTTCACCACCTACAGGGCGCCGGGCGTGCTGAGCGTGTTTCCCGACGGCTTCCTGCCGGTGCTGGAAACCAAGGAGAAACAGTACACCGGCACGGCCGGGGTGAAGGGCCAGGTTGCCGGCTGGGACTACGACGTCAGCCTGACCGGCAACCGCAACACGGTGCGTACCTACACCCGCAATTCGGTGAACTACTCGCTGCCGTACCCTGGCTCGCCCACTGACTTCTACGACGGTAAGCTGGACTACCAGCAGGGCATCGCCAACCTCGACCTGCGTCGCAGCTTCGAGGTGGCGGCCTTCGCCTCGCCGCTGGAAGTGAGTGCCGGTGCCGAGTACCAGCACGAGCAGTACGAGCGCGGGGCAGGGCAGTGGGAGTCGTACACCGGCTTCGGTGCGGCCGCCTTCGTGGGCTATTCCACCGCCGATGCGGTGAAGGCCACCCGCAACAGCAAGGCGGTGTACGCAGGTGCAGCGACCAACATCACCTCGCGCTGGTACCTGGATGCGGCCGCGCGCTGGGAAGACCATTCCGACTTCGGCACGGTGTCGACCGGTCGGCTGACCACGCGCTTCGACTTCACCGATGCGCTGGGCGTGCGTGCCACGGTCAGCAACGGCTTCCACGCGCCGAGCCTGGGCGCCCAGTTCTACCAGGCCACCGGCAGCTGCCCGTGCGGTACCACGCTGGTGGCGCAGGTCGCTTCGCCGGCAGCGGTGGCGCTGGGCGCCACGCCGCTGAAGCCGGAGAAGGCCACCAACTACAGCCTCGGCGTGACCTGGGACCCGAGCCCGGCCTTCCATCTGGCGGTGGATGCCTACCAGATCGACATCCGCGGCCAGCTCGGCCAGTCCAGCCAGATCGGCTACAACGCGCAGGATCCGGCGCGGGTGACCGACAACAGCGGCACCGTGCTGACCGCCGCGCAGAAGAACACGATTGATGCGCTGCTGGGTACGGCCGGCATCAGCATCCTGCCCGGTGATGCGTTCTACGCCAGCTATTTCACCAACGTGGGCGACACCCGCACGCGCGGTGTGGAGCTGACCCTGGAAGCGAACCAGGAAACGCAGTGGGGCAAGCTGCGCTGGACCTACGCGGCCAACGTAGGCCGCACCACCATCCAGAAGGTGAGCGCGATTCCGCAGGCGCTGCAGGGGCTGCCGAACATCAACCTGCTGACCAAGTCGAGCGAGTACGCACTGCGCTTCCGCACGCCGTCGTACACGCAGGTGGCGGGGCTCGGCTGGCAGAACGGGCGCTGGCGCTCGAACGTGGACTTCACCTACTACGGCCCGATCAAGCGCCTGAACAACGGCGTGGAGTACAAGCAGCCGCCGGTGCTGGTGACCAATCTGTCCGGTGGGGTGGAACTTGGCGCGGGTTGGAGCGCGGCGCTGGGCATCAACAACCTGTTCGACAAGCGCACCCGCAAGGTGCCCGCGTACGCACGCAGCGCCACCGACGTGGCCAGCATCGAGACCACCTGGGACAGCGGTGATGTGCTGAGCAACGTCGGCACGTTCTGGTACGGGCGCGTCAACTACCGGTTCTGAGGTTCATGCAACACGCAGCCGAGCGTGGCTCGGCGCTACATGGGAGCGTTTCATGTCATCTGCATTGAATGTGGTTGCGTTGATTGGTTCGCCGACGGCATCGGCCAACTCGCGCACGTTGCTGCTGGTGCGGCATCTGCTGGACGAGCTGCGCGAGCGGGTGAACATCAGCGTGGAGCTGGTCGAGCTGGCGCCGATCGCGCGCTCGCTGGGGCAGTCGCTGCAGCGTAGTGAAGTGGAGCCGCAGGTGGAGCGCGCGCTGGCCACGATCGAATCGGCGCAGCTGCTGGTAGCGGCCACGCCGGTGTATCGCGGGTCCTATCCGGGCCTGTTCAAGCACCTGATCGACTTCATTGAACTGGACGCGCTGGTGGATACGCCGGTGCTGCTGGCCGCCACCGGTGGCAGCGAGCGCCACGCGCTGGTGATCGACCATCAGCTGCGGCCGCTCTTCAGCTTCCTGCAGGCGCATACGTTGCCGATCGGGGTGTATGCCACGCCGGCCGACTTCGACGGCGACCGCATCAACAGTGCTGCACTGCAGGCGCGCATCCAACTGGCGGCCGAGCGTGCAGCTGGGCACCTGGCGCCACTGGCGGCGGCGCTGCCCGCGCCGCTGCGCAGGATCGCCTAGGACGTGGCGGTGCAGCTGCGGCACCTGGCGTTCCTCACGCCCGGAAGCTATCTACCGGAACAACCCCGCGCGGGCCTGGACGCGACGCTGGCGTTGATCGCGTTTGCCGAACAGCTGGGCTATGACGGCGCGTGGGTGCGCCACCGCCACCTGGAACCGGGCATCAGCTCGGCAGCGGTGTTCCTGGCGGCGGCCAGCCAGCACACCACCCGCATCGAGCTGGGCAGTGCAGTGATCCAGCTGGGCTACGAAACACCTTTCCGCCTGGCCGAGGATCTGTCGTTGCTGGATGCGCTGGCCGGTGGCCGGCTGCAGGTGGGCGTCAGTACCGGCGCGCCGCCACACGGGGAACTGGTTGGGCCACTGCTGTACGACAGCGACCCTGCGCACATCGACTTTTCCCATGGCCGGGTGGCGCGGTTGCTGGAAGCGCTACGTGGTGAGCCATTGGGTGCCGCCGATGCCGAGGTCGGCAATGCCGCCACGCGCTATCGTCCGCGACTGCAGCCGCATGCGCCGGGGCTGGTGGACCGGGTCTGGTATGGCGCTGGCTCTCTGCAGTCGGCGCGTTCGGCGGGGGAGCAGGGGCTGCATCTGCTGCTGGGCAACGTCAACCGCGCCGAGCTGAGTGATGACTTCTTCGGTGCGCAGCTGCAGCACCTGCAGGCCTATCGCGCGGCATTGCCGTTGGACCGCCCGCGCCGTGTGGCGGTGGGGCGGGTGCTGGTGCCCACCGATGGTGTGGATGCGGCCACGCGGCAGAGGATCGAGGCCTTCAGTGCGCAGCGGCATGCGCGCACTCTGGCCCCGCAAGGGCCACGTCGCACCATGTTCGCACCCGACGTGGTCGGCAGCACCGCGCAGATCATCGCGCGGTTGCAGGCCGATCCGCTGCTGCAGCAGGTGGACGAGCTTCGCGTGGAGCTGCCCTATGAGCTGCCCGAGCAGGACTACCGGCGCATCCTCAGCACGGTGATCGAGGACATCGCGCCGGCACTGGGCTGGCGCGCGCCCGCGCAAGCGGCGTGACGCTACCAGCGCCCATAACGGCCAGCAGTCTGCTTATTGCCAACCTGCATCTGCATGGCCGGATCCGACCGTGGATTGTCGAGTTCTGGCGCTGGCATCCGGCCTTCCTTCTCTAGCATCGATATCGAAGCGGCAGTGCATTGCCGGCCCCTACGAGGACGATTCCGTGGCTGTAGACGCAACCCACAAACCCATCCTGTTCCTGCTGGACCGCGAGTTCGAGGACGGCCAGTTGCCCGGACAACGCTTCTTCTGCCGGCACAGCCTGCTGCTGGAAGGGGCGCTGTCGAGCATCGACGGCCTCGACGCGCAACTGGATGTGCGCCGCATCGGTTTCAGCCGGCCGCGCCGCGAGGTGATCGCCGAGATCGGCGAGCAGGACCAGTCGCTGCCGAAGCTGGTGCTGCCGCAGGGTGTGGTCAATGAACACGCCAGTGGTGAGTACCAGCAGCGCCAGTACATCTCCGGTGCCGAGCCGATCCTGGCGGCACTGAACGGCCTGCTGGGCATTCCCGTGGCCCATCCCTGAGCGAGGACGTGACGATGAGCTACCTCACCAGCGTGTTGGACAAGAGCCCAGTGGCCGACGGCAGCACGCCGGAACAGGCGCTGCGCAACAGCCTGCAACTGGCGCAGCGTGCCGAGCAGCTGGGCTATCACCGTTACTGGTTTGCCGAGCACCACGCGGCGCCGACGCTGGCCAGCCCGTCACCGGAAGTACTGGCGGCGTGGGTGCTGGCGCAGACCCGGCGCATCCGCATCGGCAGTGGCGGGGTGATGCTGCGCCACTACGCACCGTACAAGGTGGCCGAGAACTTCAACCTGCTGGCGGCACTGGCGCCGGGGCGCGTGGATCTGGGCGTGGGCAAGGCACCGGGCGGTCTGCCGGCATCGACTGCCGCACTGGCCGCCGGTCGCCCGGCATTCGCCGATTTCGACCAGCAGCTGCGCGACCTGGAAGGATATCTGTCCGATGCGCAGGCGGATGCGCAGGCGCGGCCGATTCCACAGACGTCGCCGGAGCGCTTCCTGCTTGGCGCTAGCCCGCAGAGCGCGCGGCAGGCTGCGGAACTGGGCTGGCGCTTCGTGTATGCCGCGCACTTCGACGGTGACCCGAAGCACATCGAGGCCGCCTTCGAGGCGTATCGCACGGTGTCCGCGCACGCCCCGTTGCTGGCAACGGTGGCCTTCGCCGCGCCCACCAGCGAGGCCGCTGCGCGCCATATCGGCGCGCTGCGGGTCTACAAGCTGCACCTGGGCCCCGGACAGACGGTGAACCTGCCCAGCCCCGAGGCCGCTGCCGAGTACGCACGGCAGGTGGGTGTCACTGATTTCCGCGTCGAAGAAACACGCCCCAGCGTGCTCTCTGGCGACGCGCAGCACGTACGCAGCGAGCTGGATGCGCTGCATCGACGCTTCGGCGTGGGTGAATTCATCCTCGACGCGCCGGTGGCCGACCTCGACGCACGCCTGACGTCCCTTGAACTGCTGTCGCCCGCTCCCCGCGCGGCGGTGGCCTGACTGCTGGAGCGACCCCATGAGCACGACCCCGCGTCCCATCCCGTTCGGCATCATGCTGCAGGGCCCCGGCAGCCACATGCATGCCTGGAAGCATCCGTCCAACGCGCCCGATGCCAGCGTCAACCTGGGTTATTACATCGATATCGCGCGTACCGCCGAGGACAACGGCATCGCCTTCGGCTTCGTTGCTGACGGCCTGTACATCAACGAGAAATCGATCCCGCATTTCCTCAACCGCTTCGAGCCGATCTCGCTGCTGTCGGCACTGGCGACGGCAACGAAGAAGATCGGTCTGGCTGGCACGCTCTCCACCTCGTACAGCGATCCGTTCACCGTGGCCCGCCAGTTCGCCTCGCTGGACCTGCTCAGCGGTGGCCGTGCCGGCTGGAACGTGGTGACCTCGCCGCTGGAAGGTTCGGGCCGCAACTACGGCCGCCCGCATCCCGAACACGCACTGCGTTACCAGATTGCCGATGAGTACCTTGAGGTGGTGCAGGGCCTCTGGGATTCGTGGGATGACGATGCGTTCGTGCGCGACCGCGACAGCGGCACGTTCTTTGCGCCGGAGAAGTTCCGCCGCCTCGACCACAAGGGCCGCTTCTTCCAGGTGGAAGGGCCCCTCAACATCCAGCGCTCGCCGCAGGGGCAGCCGGTGATCTTCCAGGCCGGTTCGTCCGACGATGGCATTGCGCTGGCCGGCAAGTATGCCGATGCGGTGTTCACCCACGCGCCGTCGCTGGAGGAGACCCGTGCATTCACCCAGAAGGTGAAGAACTCGGCGATCGCCCATGGCCGCAGCGCCGGTGACGTCAAGATCTTCCCGGGCATCGGCCCGATCGTCGGACGTACGGCGGAAGAAGCCGAAGCCAAGTACCAGGCAATTGCTGCGCTGGCCGGGCTGGACGATGCATTGGCGTATCTCGGCCGCTTCTTCGACCACCACGACTTCAGCCAGTACGACCCGGATGCGCCGTTCCCGGAGCTGGGCGATATCGGTGCCAATTCCTTCCGCTCCACCACTGACCGCATCAAGCAGGACGCACGCGAGCAAGGCCTGAGCCTGCGCCAGGTGGCACTGCAAGCGGTCAGCCCGCGGCCGAATTTCATCGGCACGCCGGAGCATGTGGCCGAGGAGCTGATCCGCTGGTTCGACGCCGGTGCCAGCGACGGCTTCATCCTCGGCTTCGCCGCGCAGCGCGAAGGCCTGGATGATTTCGTAACGCTGGTGCTGCCGCTGCTGGAAGCACGCGGTTACCACCGCAGCGAGCTGGAAGGACAGACCCTGCGCGACCACCTTGGCCTGCCACGCAAGGCGAGCCGCTATGCGCCCGACGCCGAGCCGGCGCGGAAGGTGGGATAAGGCGATGAGCGGAGATACCTCGGTAGCGCCGGGCCATGCCCGGCGGAGTTCGCCGGCAACGGGCGTACTGCCCGAGATCGCGGCACGTGCCGACGAGGCCATCGCGATCCGCCATGACCTGCACCAGCACCCGGAACTGGCCTTCGAAGAGCACCGCACCAGTGCCCGTGTGGCGGAACTGCTGCAGCAATGGGGCTACGCGGTCAGCACCGGCATCGGTGGCACCGGCGTGGTCGGTACGCTGCAGCGCGGACAGGGCAGTCGCCGGTTGGGCCTGCGCGCCGACATCGATGCGCTGCCGATCCATGAAGAATCCGGGCTGGCCTATGCCAGCCAGCGCGAAGGCCTGATGCACGCCTGCGGCCACGATGGCCACACCGCCATCCTGCTCTCGGCCGCCCACTACCTGGCGCATCACGGGCGATTCGATGGCACGTTGCAGCTGGTGTTCCAGCCGGCCGAGGAAACCGGGTCGGGTGCTTCGAAGATGATCGCCGATGGCCTGTTCGAGCGCTTCCCGGTCGATGCCATCTATGGCCTGCACAACTGGCCGGGTGTGCCGGTGGGACACTTCGGCTTCGTCGACGGACCGGCGATGGCGTCGGTGGACTGGGCGCGGCTGCGGGTGATCGGCAAGGGTGGCCACGGCGCCGAGCCGCAGGGCAGCGTCGACCCGATCCTGGCCGCTGCACACATCATCACCGCGCTGCAGAGCGTGGTGTCGCGCAATGTCGATCCGCGGCAGATGGGCGTGGTCACCGTGGGTTCGATCCATGGTGGGCAGGCCGCCAACGTGATTCCCGATGTGGTCGAGCTGAAGCTGACCGTGCGTGCGTACCTGCCGGAGGTGCGCGATACGCTGCGTCGGCGGGTCACCGACATTGCCGAGAAGACCGCCGCCGCGTTTGGTGCGCGCGCCGAGATCGAATTCCCGCGCGGCTTCCCCAGCGTGATCAACCACCCCGAGCAGACGGCCTACATCCGCGAGGTGGCGGTGCAGGGCTTCGGTGCAGGGCAGGTGGTGGACGCCTTCGCACCGCGTACCGCCAGCGAGGACTTCGCCTTCCTGCTGCAGGCGCGGCCGGGCAGTTTCGTGTTCGTCGGCAACGGTGACAGCGCGCCGCTGCACAGCCCGCGCTATGTGTTCAACGATGCGGCCATCGCCCCCGCGGCCAGTCTATGGGCGCGCCTGGCCGAGCACTACCTGGTGGAGGACATGGCATGAGCGTGCGGTACGACAATGATCGCTTCCTTTACACCACGGTGGATGACCCGTTGGCGCGGCCGTTGTTCGATGGCCTGGAACAGGAATACGACAACCGCTACGCGGACGTACGCCGGCGCATCGGCGGCAGCGCCCGCGAAGAGCTGCAGCGCTACCCCGCGGAGGCCTTCGCGGCCCCGGTGGGTGCGTTCGTGCTGCTGCTGCGCGATGGTGTAGCAATCTCCGGCGGCGCGTTCATGCCGCATCGCGACGACGATACCGCCGAGTTCAAGCGGATCTGGACGCTGCCTGGTCTGCGCCGGCAGGGCATCGCCCGTCGCGTACTGCAGGAACTGGAAGACCAGGCCGCGCGGCAGGGCTATCGGCGCGTCTTCCTGACCACCGGCTTCCGCCAGCCGGAGGCGGTTGGCCTGTACCTCAGCCACGGCTACACCGCGCTGTTCGACCTGGACGCAGACCCGGAAACCATCGCGCATCTGCCGTTCGAAAAACAGCTGGTGCCGCAGCCGCAGGTGGGCATCGCGCCCGATATCGCACTGCACGGAGCGGTGGCATGAGTACGCCGTCCACCGCAATCGAAGGCATTCCCCGCCAGCCGGCCACGGCGCTGAAGATCGTGCCGGCACGGCACCCGCTGCAAGTGATCGGTACGGTGCTGGCACTCGCGCTGATCCTGATCGGGCTGCAGTCGGTGCTGGGCAACCCGCGCTGGGGCTGGGGCACGTTCGCCGAATGGTTCTTCGCCCGCCCGGTACTGGAAGGACTGGGGCGGACCCTGCTGCTGACAGCGCTCGGTACCGGCCTCGGCTTCGCGCTGGGCACCCTGCTGGCCTTGGCCCGCGTCTCCGGTTCACCGCTGCTGTCGGCGGTGTCGTGGGGCTACGTGTGGCTGTTCCGTTCGATTCCGCTGCTGGTGCTGTTGCTGCTGCTGAACAACCTGGGCTACCTGTACAGCACCATCGAACTGGGCGTGCCGTTCACCGGCATCAGCCTGTTCTCGTACCCGACCACGCAGTTGATCGGCGTGTTTACTGCGGCGGTACTCGGCCTCACCTTGAACCAGGCGGCATTCTCGGC
Organism: Stenotrophomonas sp. PA-6-5C; assembly: GCF_021605635.1. Classification (NCBI taxonomy): domain Bacteria; kingdom Pseudomonadati; phylum Pseudomonadota; class Gammaproteobacteria; order Lysobacterales; family Lysobacteraceae; genus Stenotrophomonas; species Stenotrophomonas sp. PA-6-5C. Next base: position 39,501 of record NZ_WKEE01000042.1, on the reverse strand, counting down.
GGAGGTGATCCGTGGCGGCATCCTGTCGGTCGACCACGGCCAGTACGAAGCGGCCGCCGCGTTGGGCCTTCCGCGCGGTCGCCAGGTGCGCCGCATCATCCTGCCGCAGGCGATGCGTTCGATCCTGCCGGCGGCGTTCAATGATGTGATCGGGCTGGCCAAGAGCACCTCCGTGGTTTACGTGCTGGCGCTGCCGGAGTTGTTCTACACCGTGCAGGTGATCTACCGCCGCAACCTGGAGGTGGTGCCGCTGCTGATGGTGGCCACGGTCTGGTACCTGGTGATCCTGACGGTGCTGTCGCTGCTGCAACGGCGGGTGGAGCAGCGTTTCGCCCGCGGCCAGCTGCAGCATGAGCGCAACGTGTCGCGGGTACCGTCGACGCCACCGCGTCCCGTAGCGCCGCCCAGCGCACGCGTACCCAGTCGCGCGGCCTTTGCCGTGCCGATCGAGGCGGGCACGGGCGCCGCCGTTTCATTGCAGGGTGTGGGCAAGGCCTTCGGCGAGCAGACGGTGCTGGATGACGTGCACCTGGAACTGAAGGCGGGCAGCGTGACCGTGCTGATCGGTCCGTCCGGTGCCGGCAAGTCCACGCTGCTGCGGCTGATCAATCATCTTGAACGCGCTGACAGTGGCTTCGTAACGGTGGGCGGCCAGCTGATCGGTTACCGCCGCGACGGCGACACCTTGTACGAGCTGCCGGAAAGCGAGATCCGCCGGCGCCGCGCCGAAGTCGGCATGGTGTTCCAGGGCTTCAACCTGTTCCCGCACATGACCGCGCTGGAGAACATCATCGAAGCGCCCATCGCGGTACGCGGCATATCGCGCGCCCAGGCCGAGCAGCAGGCGCGCACGCTGCTGGAGCGGGTGGGGTTGGCCGACAAGGCCGATGCCTTCCCGCGCCAGCTGTCCGGCGGTCAGCAGCAGCGCGTGGCCATTGCCCGTGCGCTGGCGCTGCAGCCGAAGGTGCTGCTGTTCGACGAGCCGACCTCCGCGCTGGACCCGGAGCTGGTGTCGGAGGTGCTGAGCGTGATCGAGGAGCTGGCCAGTTCCGGCACCACGCTGGTGATCGTCACCCACGAACTGGGCTTCGCCCGCCGTGTGGCCGACCACGTGGTGATGATGGACCAGGGCCGGGTGATCGAGCAGGGCACGCCGGACGCGCTGTTTGAGCACCCGCGCCAGCAACGCACCGCCGATTTCCTCGCCAAGACCCTGTAACCCCTTTCGAGAAACCCCATGAGCCCAGCATCGCAGCGACGTCCCGCACGCAGCATCCTGTTGATCGTCGGTGTGCTGGTCATCGGCATCGCCGGCATCGTCTACTCACGCGTACGCCAGGGCCCCGATGGCGTGCCTGTTGCGGCGACATCACTTGCAGCCAGCAACGCGGAGATACTGAAGGGCACGCCCGATCCGAAGGCGCAGGCGCTGATTCCGGCCGGCTACCGTTTCGTCACCCCGGGTGCCTTCACCATCGCCACCCATCCGGGCCAGCTGCCGTTGGCCGACTACGGTGCCGACAGCAAGGAAGTGGTGGGCGTGGAGCCCGATATCGCACGATTGATCGCCGATGGCCTCGGCCTGAAGCTGGTGGTGGTGCCGGTGGCCTGGGCCGACTGGCCGCTGGGGCTGGAATCGGGCAAGTACGATGCGGTGCTGTCGAACGTGACGGTCACTGAAGAGCGCAAGAAGAAGTTCGATTTCTCCAGCTACCGTTTCGACCTGCTGGGCATCTATACCCGCACCGATGGGCCGATCCAGAAGATCGCCACGCCCGCCGACGTGGCCGGGTTGAAAGTGGTGGTGGGCGCCAGCACCAACCAGGACCAGATCCTGCGTCAATGGGACAAGCAGAACATCGCCGCAGGCCTGAAACCGGTGGAATACCAGTACTTCGATGACGCGGTGATCGGGCGGCTGGCGGTGATCACCGGGCGCGCTGATGTGTCGTTCGAGCCGAATGCCACCGGCGCCTATTCGGCACGTGATGGCAAGGTGCGCCGGGTCGGCCTGTTCCCGGGCGGTTGGCCGGACGCGGCGGCGATCTCGGTGACCACACGCAAGGGCAGCGGCTTGGCCGATGCGGTGACCCAGGCACTGAACACGCAGATCGGCAGCGGTACCTATGCGAAGGTGCTGGCACGCTGGAACGTGGCCGAAGAAGCGGTGCCGCAATCGCAGACCAATCCGCCGGGGCTGCCGGGGTTCTAGCGATGCCGTCTGGTAGGCGTCGAGCTTGCTCGACGGACGGCGTGCCGACCAAGGTCGGCCTCTACCGGGGGGGCGTGCCGACCAAGGTCGGCTTCTACCGGGGCAGCGTGCCGACCAAGGTCGACCTCTACCGGGGTCAGGACTGCCAATCGACGTGTTCCGGGCGGGCGCCTGCATTGCCGTGAAAGAACCTGATCGCAGCGAAGCACGCCTCGAGGTCGATGCACCATGCCAGCGGATAGCCATCCACCTGGCCGTTGTCGAGCCGGAAATAGGCGTTGCCGGCGCGGTGTTCGTTTCCGCAGGAATGGAAGCCGCCGTCGCCCGGCTCGTGCAGGTACATCAGCCACGCGTGCTCGGCATTGCGCAGCATGCACAGCGTTGGCCCATCGGGCACCGATGCCCACAGCTCGAACTGGGGCATCGATGCGGCCAGCGCCAGTGTGCTGGCCAGCTGTTCGTCGGTAGTGGCGGCAACCGGGCCGCCATTGAGTAGAAGTTCGATCACTTCGGTTCCTGCGGGGGCGTCATTACCAGCGTGCCTCAAGCATACGGAACGGGCCATCGAGCAGCACCCCATCCTTGTCGAAGTTCTGTACCGATCGCCCGTCGACACGTACGTCCTTCGGCAGGGTGCGGCTCGGCCACCACACACGTACCGGCGTGCCCTTGCGCAGTCCCTTGCCGAGCGAGACCTGCAGCGTTCCATCGCGTTGGTGCGCCTGCATCTGCAGGGTTCCATAGGCAGTGGGCAGGCGGTCGACGGCCAGGCCGTCACCGGCCACCCAGGAAGGCGGCGTACCCGGCAGCAGCGACAGCGCATCATCGTCCTCGCGCATCAGCATGCCGAACAGGGTGCGGCCGTATTCGGCGCCGATCCAGGTGTGCGGCATGTCGCCCAGGTAGCGCGGGAAGCGCAGCCGCGAATGCACGACCTCGGCCAGCACCTGCCATTCCAGCGGCCGGCGATCGTGCAGCAGGCCCTGCAGCAACTCATCGGCCGCTTCAGGCTGGCCCAGATGCACGTAGCTCAGCACGTTGCGGATTTCATACGGCGTGTAGGCATACAGCGCACCGGGCTGGTTGCGCTTGCGCACATCGTCCAGGTAACGGGCGAAGGTGGTGCGCAGGGCCTCGGCAGGCAGCACGCTTTGTGCGCCGGCCGGGTCCAGTGCGATCGACACACCGGTCGGGTCGCCGTCGCCGAGGTCGGCCGATGACGGAATGAAATCGATGCCCTTCCATGCCATCGTCGCGCGGATCGAGGCATGCAGGGCGTCATACAACGCCTTGTACTGTTCGCGCGCCCACTTCGCGGTTTCGTGGTCGCCGAGTGATTCGGCAAGCCACGCGCCGTCATGCCAGCCCTTCAGGCCCCAGTAGTCGTCCCAGTAGCTGTGGGTGGGCGAGGGGTAGCCCTCGTGGCTGATCGATGGCGCCAGAATGCCGGCGAAGCGCTCCGGTGCGGGCTGGTCGGCCATGTAGCCCGGCACCAGCGTGCGTTCGCGCAGTTCCTGCAGGAAGCGCAGCGCGGCCTTCACCTTGGGCAGATAGGCACGCACGCTTTCCGGCCCGCCATCCAGCCGTGCAACGTCGGCCACCAGGGTGACGTACTGGCCTTGGCTGTCGTACTCGATGTCCGAGCCGAAGCCGGTATTGACGCTGCCATCGTCGTTGAGGATGGGCGACACCAGGCCGTTGCCGTGCACGCCATGCTGGCTGTACCAGGCCAGGTAGTCGCGCGCGACCTTGGCTTCGCCCATGCGCAGCAGCACGGCCGAGGTGGCCATGCCGTCGCGGATGAAGGAGCGGTTGTAGTTGCGTGGGCCGGGCTGCATCGCCGGGCCGGTCTGGTTGATCAGCATGTACGCGGCCTGCGCGCGCAACATGTCCACCAGCGACGGGTCGGGCAGGCGCAGGCCTACCTGGCCCAGGCGTGCCTGCCAGTCGGCGGAGGCGCGGCTGGCCAGCGTGTCGAAGGCCTTGTCACCATCGCGCGGCAACGATGCGAGGTCGAGGGCCGGTGCTTGCGGCAGCACGCCATTGGCATCGGCGGTGGCGGTGCCGAGCGGGAACGCCAACACCACCGCATCGCTGGCACCGGGTGCCAGGCTGACGTGATAGCTCAACGCCGCCGCTGCCAAGCCTGCGGCATCGCTTGTCTGTTGCGCGGCAGGCAGTTGCCCGCTGGCGATGGCCGACGTGATCTCGGTGTCGCCTTCGTTGCCGAAGGGCGCGGTGCCGGCAGCATCCACCGCAGTGAGTGACTGCAGCAGCGTGCGGCCATTGACGCGCACGGCGTTGCCTGCAACGGCCACTTCACGGATCGGCGACAGCCCGCCGTTCTGCCACGGCGGGTTCATCTGCATCGGTCGCACCGCAAGGGTCAGCGTGCCTTCGATCGCCGTGCTGCCGGTGTTGCGCAGGCGATGGCGCACGAAGGTGACCGGTTGCCCATCGCGCTCGATGGCGAGGGCCTCGCTGCGCAGTTCCAGCCCCGGTTGCGGTGACCAGGTGGCCGATGGCATCGGTTTCCAGCCATCGCGAAGGGCGTGCTGCACGGGGTGTTCGGCGGCACCCGCCGCGCGGCCATCGGCACTGCGCCAGATCGGCTGCACCAGCGGTGCGCCCTTGTAGGCCTCGATGTTGCCGTATTCGTCGAAGATCGATTTCTGCCGGCCCGCGTGCACACCCACTGCGGTCCAGTAGGTCTGCTGCATGTGCAGCGAGGCGGGGAACAACGCGCGCTGCGCGCCGCTGGCGGCGATCTGGTAGCGCTTCATCGGCGTCATCACCGCCTTCGGGCCGAGCAGGCGGAGGCGCTTGATCTGCGGTGCATCGCCTTCCACGGTCAGACGCAGTGCCTGCAGGTCGAGCGGTGCATCGGCCGCCAGCCAGCTCTGCTGCCGGCTCGCTGCCTGCGCATCGCGCGCAAGTTCGTGCCAGCGGCCTTGCGCGTCCTGTGCCTGCAGGCGTGCAGCGCCGTGCACGTTGGCCCAGTCCACCGCCAGGCCGGTGCTGGGCTGCGCACGGGGCAGGGTGATGTCGAGCGTATGCTCGCCGGCTTTGCCCGTGGGGATGGCCACCGAGCCGCCGCCCTGCCACAGCGCAGCGGACTGGGTGGCATCCAGACCGGTCACCCGTGCAGCAAGTGCAGCGTCGAGCGGCTCCATCTCGAAGATGGATACGCCCCAGTCGGAGGTGCGCTGCGGGCTGGCCAGGCGCAGATAGCGAGCCTGGCGCGGCGCGAAATACAGGGTCTCGATGCCGCCCAGCGAGTCGGCCATGACATAGGCCGTCTGCCACTGCTTGCCGTCGAGCGAGGTCTGCAGCGAATAGCCTTCGGGGTTGGAAACGTCCCAGGTGAGGCGGGTACCGGCCAGCATTGCCGGTTTGCCGAGATCGATCTGGAACCAGTGGCCGGGACTGAACGCGCCACCAGTCACCGTCTTCGGATCGTCGTCGATCAGGTGGCTGATCGCCATCGCCGGAACCTGCTGCGATGACGCGCTGGCCTGCCATTGCGCACGTGGTGGCCGGTTCTGGGCGCCGGCGGTGGACGCCAGTCCGAGGGCCAGCAGCAGGGCCAGGGCAAGGCGCCGGTTCGGCGGGCAGGGAGCGGTCCAGCGGTCAGCGCACAACGTCATTGCGAAGGCCTCACAGCAGCAGGGCCCGGGAACGGGCGGGCCTACGCTAGCAAGGGATGTAACCGGTTACATGACGCGTCGCAATATTTCCCGGACCCGCGCCAGCCCGACGTTTCATGAATGCGCACAGATCCGCTCGCGCAACCAGCGATGCGCCGGATCGCGATGCACGCGCTCATGCCAGAGCATCACCATCTCGAACCCCGGCACATCGAGGGGTGCTTCGACGGCCTTCAAGGCCGGGTCCTGCGCGACCAGGCGCGACGGCATCATCGCCACCAGATCCGTGCGCAGCAGCACGCTGCGCAGGAACAGGAAGTGCGGCACCGACAGCACCACGTTGCGACGCGCGCCGGCATGCGCCAACGCGCTGTCGGTGCCGCCATGGAAGCCGCCGCCATCCGGTGACACGATCACATGGTCCAGCGCGCAGAACTGCTTCAGCGTCGGCCGCCGCTTGAGTCGTGGATGATCGCGGCGCCCGGCCAGTACGTAGCGCTCCTGGAACAGCGGGCGATGATGCAGGGACGGAGGCGCGTCGGAGGTGATGTGGAGCGCGAGATCGATCTCGCCGCGTTCGCTCTGCGCCACCATCTGCGCCGGCGCCAGGCTGACGACCGCAATGCGGGTGCCGGGTGCACGTTGGCGCAGGTCGGCCAACGCAGGCAGAACGATGGTGGTTTCGCCGAAGTCCGACGCCATGATCCGCCAGGTCTGCGTGGCCTGGGCAGGATCGAACGCCTGTACCGGCGCGACCGCGCGCTGCAGTGCGGCCAGTGCCTCGGCCAGCGGCTCTCGCAGTGCATCGGCCCGCGCGGTGGCACGCATGCCGCGTGGCCCAGGCAGCAGCAGTGGATCATCGAACAGGTCGCGCAGGCGCGCCAGCTGCACGCTGACAGTGGGCTGGGCCAGATGCAGCCGCTCGGCCGCACGGGTGACGTTCTGCTCTTCCAGCAAGGCCTGCAGGGTCACCAGCAGGTTGAGGTCGATACGACGCAGGGTATTGTCCATGGCAATGCCGGGGATTGCACGAATTCATTTCAACTATAGCGCGGCGGCGCCTAACGTGGCCGGCATCTCCTCCCTGGTGCAACCATGAACGTTCTGCTTGTCTACGCCCATCCCGAACCGACCTCGCTCAACGGGACCCTGAAGACCTTCACGGTCGAGCGCCTGCAACGCGCCGGCCACACTGTGCAGGTGTCCGATCTGCACGCCATGCAATGGAAGGCGCAGATCGATGCCGGTGATCACGTCGGGCGGGACCCTTCGGTTCCTTTCCACGCGTCACTGGATTCGCGCGAAGCGTTCACCGCCGGCCGCCAGAGTGCCGACATCGCCGCCGAGCAGGAAAAACTGCGCTGGGCTGACGCGGTTATCCTGCAGTTTCCGCTGTGGTGGTTCTCGATGCCGGCCATCCTCAAGGGCTGGGTGGACCGCGTGTACGCCTATGGTTTTGCGTATGGCGTTGGCGAACATTCCGATCGGCACTGGGGCGACCGCTATGGCGAGGGCGCGATGGCCGGCAAGCGCGCGATGCTGGTGGTGACCACCGGCGGCTGGGAGTCGCATTACGGTCCGCGCGGTATCAATGGGCCGATCGACGATGTGCTGTTCCCGATCCAGCACGGCATCCTGTTCTATCCCGGCTTTGACGTGCTGCCCGCGCATGTGATCTACCGCAGCAGTCGTATCGATGAGGCGTCGCTGCCTGCCGTGCTGGAGGGGTTGGGCGCGCGGCTGGATGGGCTGGCGAGCGATCCGGTGATTGCCTACCGGCGGCAGAACGGCGGTGATTACCTCATCCCATCGCTGGAGCTGCGGACGGAGTTGGCTGAGGGTGAGGCAGGGTTGCGAGTTCACCTCGAACCGTGAGTGGCGCATTCGCCTCTGGAAACGCGACGGAGATTCTGTAGGTTCGGCAGACGGGCAGTGACTGCTGCAACCGCTATTAGTGAACTCAGGGAGACGCAGGTCCATTGAAGATGGAATTCAACTTCACCCTCAGATACCACTTGCCTGATACCTCGATTGATCAAGGTGCCCTCGAGCGGCGCCTGCTCGATGCTGGATGTGGAGATGCATTGCTGGGCATAGGGAGCGCGGCAAGGCTGGCGCTGGAATTCTGTCGTGAAGCGAGCAGTGCCGCCGAGGCGATTCACTCCGCGCTGGCAGATGTGCGACGTGCCGTACCCGATGCAGAGCTGATCGAAGTCAGTCCCGATCTGGTAGGGCTGACGGATGTCGCTGATCTGCTGGGCATGTCACGTCAGAACATGCGCAAGTTGCTGCTCGCGCACCCGCAGACGTTTCCGGCACCGGTGCACGAGGGCAGCGCGTCGATCTGGCACCTGGCCGATATTCTTTCGTGGATGCAGGCGCGCGGGAGCCAGAAGGTCAGCAGCGAGCTGGCGGAGCTCGCTGCTGCGGCGCTTCAGATCAATGTGGCGAAGGAGCAGGAACGACTGCTTCAGCATCCCGGCTGAGGGTCGCTGCGCGACTGGCCGTTACAGTTCCACCCGCTCCCACCAGCGCGTTCCCGCGGTCGGTGCCTGCATGTCCAATGCCTCGCCCATCATCGGCGTGGCTACCGGCACGTTCTTTGCCGCAGCCAATGCACTGATGCGTTCGAACGGCTGCTGCCATTCGTGCAGGGCCAGGTCAAAGGTGCCGTTGTGGATCGGCAGCAGCCACTTGCCGCGCAGGTCCAGGTGCGCCTGCAGGGTCTGTTCGGGCTGCATGTGCACGAACGCCCAGCGCTGATCGTAGGCGCCGGTTTCGATCATCGTCAGGTCGAACGGACCGTACTTCTCGCCGATGGCCTTGAAGCCATCGAAGTAGCCAGTGTCGCCGCTGAAGAAGATGCGGAAGTCGCCGTCCTGGATCACCCACGAGGCCCACAGGCTGCGATCGCTGTCACCCAGGCCGCGGCCGGAGAAATGCTGGCCGGGCGTGGCGGTCAGGCGCAGGCCGGCGGCTTCGGTGGACTGCCACCAGTCCAGCTGTTCGACCTTGGCCGCATCCACGCCCCAGGCAATCAGCTGGTCGCCCACACCCAGCGGCGCGATGAAGCGCGCGGTCTTGCCGGCCAGCTTCATCACGGCCGCGTGGTCGAGGTGGTCGTAGTGATTGTGCGAGAGGATGACGCCGGCAATCGGCGGCAGTTCGTCGATGCTGATCGGCGGTGCATGGAAGCGCGCCGGGCCCATCCATTGCACCGGTGATGCGCGTTCGGAGAACACCGGATCGGTCAGCCAGTACTGGCCGCGCAGCTTCAGCAGGATGGTCGAATGGCCGAGCCGGAACAGGCTGCGGTCAGGCGCTGCGTCCAGCGTGGCGCGGTCCAGCGTCTGCACCGGAATGGGGTGGTTGGGCACGGTGCCCTTGGGCTTGTTGAACAGAAAGGTCCACCAGATCTCCAGGCCATCGCGCAGGCCCATCGCCGGCTTCGGCAGGGCATTGCGGAACTTGCCTTCGCGGTACTGCGGCGAATCGGGGAAGTCGGGGAGGGACCAGGATTTGCAGAAGGTATAGGCGGTCACGGCGAGGATTCCGAGCAGGAGGACAAGGAGCAGGCGCTTCATGGGTGACGTCCGCAGGGTACACTGCACAGTGTAGTTTCCGATTTCCGGAAAGTACACTGGCGGGTGTAAAATAGGGGAATCCGTTCAGCTGTCTGGTCCCGCCATGTCCCGTGCCCCGCAACGCCTTACCGACCGCAAACGCGAGGCCATCGTCCGCGCGGCGGTGGAGGAGTTCCGTTCGGCCGGCTACGAGGCGACCAGCATGGATCGCATCGCGGCGGTGGCGGGTGTCTCCAAGCGGACCGTCTACAACCACTTCCCGAGCAAGGAAGAACTGTTCGCGCTGATCCTGGAAGAGCTGTGGCACAGCAGCGTGGCCAGCGTCGAGTTGCCTTACCGCGCCGACCAGCCGCTGGAGGTGCAGCTGCTGCAGCTGCTGCGGCAGAAACTGGACCTGCTGGGTGATGCCAACTTCATCGATCTGGCGCGGGTGGCGATGGCCGAGATCATCCATTCGCCCGAGCGTGCGCAGGCGATCGTCTGCCGCATGGGCGAGAAGGAGAGTGGCGTCAGCGCGTGGATCCGTGCGGCGATTGCCGATGGGCGGCTGCGCGAGGTCGATCCGGAATTCGCCGGCCATCAGCTGCAGGGCCTGGTGAAGAGCTTCGCGTTCTGGCCGCAGGTGACGATGGGCCAGGCGCCGCTGGCACCAGCCGAACGTACGCGCGTGGCCGAGTCGGCGGTGGCCATGTTCCTCGGCTTCTACGCGGTGTAGAGCTCGGCCTGCGCGATCAGTGCGCGCCCAGATGCCTGAGGTAAGCGCAGAACATGTCGGCCACCGCATCGGCATAAGTGCGCATCTGCGCTGCGGTGCGCGGTTCACTGGAGAATTCGCGGCCGGTGGCACCCAGCGTGGTGTCGATCAGATCAACCGCCAGCTGGCGCGTGGCCGCCGAGGCCTGCGGCAGCACCTCGGCCATGAACGCGAGCATCGCATCGTCGGCCTCGCTGCGCGCTTCCTGCACTTCCGGCGCATCGCGGTACAGCGGCGCTGCATCGTTCAGCGCGCCGCGGGTCTGCGCTTCCTCGCATTCGGATTCGATGAACGCATGCACCAGCGTGCGCAGGCGCTGCAGGTGCGGTTGCCGCGCGTCCTGCAGGGTGTCGCGCAGCATCGCGCCGGTCTGCTGCCACTCGTCGCGTTGCAGGCGGAACAGGATCGCCGCCTTGTTGGGGAAGTACTGGTACAGCGAGCCGACGCTGACACCGGCGCGTTCGGCCACCCGCGCGGTGGTGAACCGAGGGGCACCTTCGTGCTTCAAAACCTGAGCAGCGGCTTCGAGGATGGCCGCGACCAGGTCATTCGAACGTGACTGGCGAGGCTGTTTTCTCGAGGAAATCTGCGGCGGACGACGTTCGGACATGGGGCTTTTCCAATGCGAATAGGCGGAACGGGGGATCGTCCGTATTCTTGATTGCGACGAATCATTCGCATTTTAAGCCCCTCACCGAAAGGAACACCCATCCATGTCCACCTTGATTTCCGCCCCGGTCGCGCCCCTGCTGGCGCGCCTGTTCAACGAAGCCGACAGTGCGCTCAGCCCGGCTTTGACCGCCGTTTCCGCCGAAGAGCGGCAGCGACTGCTCGGCAGCCGCACCGAATACCGGCGCCTGTACGGCGAACTGCTGAAGGACCTGTGGCTGCCGGTGTCGCCGGAAACCGGCCGCCTGCTGTACCTGCTGGCCCGCAGCAGCGGTGCCCGTACCGTCGTCGAGTTCGGTACCTCGTTCGGCATCTCCAGCATCCATCTGGCTGCCGCGTTGCGTGACAACGGAGGCGGCCGCCTGATCACCACCGAATTCGAGCCGGAGAAGGCGCGCCGTGCCGCCGGCCACCTGCGTGAAGCGGGTCTGGACGACCTGGTGGAGATCCGCGTGGGAGACGCATTGGAGACGCTGGCGGTGGACCTGCCCGATACCATCGACCTGGTCCTGCTCGATGGTGCCAAGGTGCTGTACGACGATGTGCTGGACCTGCTGCAGGAGCGCCTGCGTCCGGGCGCGCTGGTGGTGGCCGACAATGCCGACGACAGCCCGCGCTACCAGCAGCGCATGCGCTCGGGCAATGCCGGCTATCTGTCGGTACCGTTCGCGGAGGATGTTGAACTGTCGATGCGCCTCGCCTGAAAGACGCTCATGCCAGCTGCCGGAACTGTTCCGGCGGCAGGGCGTGTGCATACAGATAGCCTTGGCCGACGTCCACTCCCAGCGCATGCAGCATCTGTTCCTGTGCCGTGGTTTCGGTGCCCTCGGCGACCACGATGGCACCGCAGCGGTGCGCCACCTCCACGATGAAGCGGACGATGGACTGCGACTTGGCATCGGCCAGCGTGGCGATCAGTGCCCGCTCGATCTTGACCTCGGCCACCGACAGCTGTGACAGCAGGATCAGGGTCGAGTAGCCGGCGCCGAAGTCGTCCAGTGACAGGCTCATGCCAGCGGCCAGCAGAACGACGACGTTGGCGTCGACGACGTCGCGCTCGACGATTTCAGTCCACTCGACGATCTCCAGCCGCAACATCGCGCCGGGTATGCGTTGCTGCTCCAGCAAGGTGCACAGGCGCGCGCCGAAGCCGGGTTGGCGCAGCGATTCGGCAGACACGTTCACCGCGATCGTCAGCGTGTGCCCGTCATCCCTGCAATGACCAAGGAAGGCGGCGGCCGCCTGCAGCGTGGCCCATTCCAGTTCGGCCAGGCGGCCGCGGCGGCGCAGCAGCGAAACCACCCGCATCGGCGCAATCAGGTGACCGTCGCCATCGCGCATCCGCAACAGCGCTTCGGCGCCGACAAGGTGGCGGTCATGCAGGCGGAACTTGGGCTGGTAGTACAGCGGCGCATCGGCGTGCCGCAGCCAGTGGTCCAGCGCGGTCTCGATCAATGCATCCACTTCACTGTCGCGCTGGATGGGATCGTCGAAGAACACCACGCCGGAGTCGATCGTGTTCAAGGCCAGGGTGACGGCGCGGAACGGGATGGAGTTGTCGTCCTGCGTGGGGGGCGTCAGCTCCACCACTGCGCAGCGGAACACCGGGCGGAAGCCCGGCCAGTCATCGCCGATCACCGTGGACAACCGGTCGGCCAACGCAGGCAGTTCGGTATCCGCGCGGAGATCGGCAAGGCTTGCGTCCAGCAGCAGGATTGCCAGCGCGTTGTCTCCGAACTGATAGACCTCCATCGTGCCGGTCGGCCTCGCATGCAGCAGGGTGCGGCGCACGGCTTCGGCGGTGTGCGGGTTCCACAGGCCGCTGTCATTCAGCGGACCATAGCGCAGCAGCAGATCCTGCAGGTTGCCCATCTCGGTCACGATCAGGCACGCGTTGCCGCGATCTTCGCTGTTGCGCCAGTGGCGTTGCAGACGCTCGTCGAGGGCGCGCAGGTTGGGTAGACCACTGATCGGATCGATGCGCATCCAGGCATGTTCGCGTTGGCGCTGGGCATCGATCTGCGCGTCGTTGTAGACCAGTGCGAATACCGCCGCCAGCACCAGCAGTGACACCGGCAGAGCAAGCAGCCGCTGGGTGGCCAGTTCCAGCAGGGGCAGCTGCGCGCTGCCGATGATCGCCACGCCCAGCGCGAGGCCAAGCAGGGTCACCGCGATGCGTACCCCCCAGGCCTGCAGGATCAACCGCAGCGAGAGGTGGGTGAGCATGCGCGGGTACATCCGCCCACGCAACCAGATGCCTGCGAGCACCTGCAGCGCCGCTTCCAGGCTGGCCGGCAGGAAGTACTGGGTGCCGGAGAACTGATAGCGCGCCAGCAGGCTGGCCAGCAGGCAGGTGACGCCGCCGCGCCAGCCGCCCAGCAGGCCGCTGATCAGCAGGATGTCGATGCCGAGGTTGAGCTTGACCACGCCTTGCGCGTAGCCGGCCACGAACCAGGAGTTGAACAGGTAAATCAGGCCGAGAATCGCGCCGATGTAGACGCGGCGCCCTTCGATGGCTTGACCTTGGCGGCGGGTGGCGATCAGGAACACGCCGATCATGCCGATCACTGCGGTGGCCTGCAGCAGGTACAGCGGCAGGCTGGGCAGGGCGCTGTCCAGGATCCGGGTCGAAACCCTTGATAGCGCGTCCATAGCCATAGCCGGTCCTGTGTGCGGCCAACTGCCAGTAGCCGCAGGGTAAACCACGGCCGCGGGTGCGGCCAAACCGGGGTTGCCAGCGGGTGCTGAGCGTCAGTAGCGCGGATCGGCGATCGCAGGCAGCACCAGCTCACGGACGAAACTGGAGGGCGACAGCTGCAGCAGGGCGCGCACCATCGACACCACGTCGTGCACCGGCACGTACTCGCCATTACCGCGTGCGGTCGCCTGCTGCAGCGGCACCGACAGTGCATCGTCGGTATTGAGGTAGCCCAGCTGCAGCGTCGTCACGGCCAGCCGCTGCTGGCGGTAGCCTTCGCGCAGGGCATCGGCGATGCCGTTGAGGGCAAACTTGGACGCGCCAAAGGCCACCTCAGGGCGGCCACTGCGCGGCAGCGCCGAGGTCGAGCCGGTCAACACCAGCTGCGGGCGGCGTCCGCCGAGCACGCGCGGCAGCAGCTGCTTGAGCAGCAGCAGGGTGGCGGTGATGTTGACGTCCACCAGCTGCGCCAGTGCGCTGTCACTTTCGTTGAGGAAATCGTAGTCGTCACTGAATGCGGTCTCCTCCCAGATGCCGAGATTGTGGATGAGCACATCGAGATCCGGCGGCGCCTGCGCTGCGATGCTGGCGGCCGCCCGTGCCGGCTGGCTCAGGTCTGCTTCTATCCAATGCAGGTCGACGCCCTCGCCGCAGTCCAGCTGCGTGGGGCGTGTACGCGACACGCCGATGACGGTATCGCCGGGCTGGCAGAGGCCTTCCACGAAGGCGCGGCCGAGGCCTTTGCTGGCGCCGATGACCATGAGTTTCATGCGGTGTCCTTTGCTGTGAAGTGTCCGCTTCGGAGAGAATCCAGGCTGTGACCGGGGCCGGAGCGTTGGAGATGGAAGCAGGATCGAGCGATGGCGGTGTCATGCCCTTGCCGTCGCAGTGGTGCAGCGCACTGCGCGATGCGGAGATCGAGATGCAGAGCATCGGCGTGTCGCGCGCTGATGTAGCGCGGGTGCGACGCCCGGGGTTGCCGGATGCGTTCCTGAAATCGGAAGTGATCGATGCCTTCAGCGAGCTGGATGGCGAGATCCTTCGTCTGCGCTGGCTGCGGGCACAGGGACAGCCGGCGCCCAAGGTGCTGGATACGGCGGAGGAGGGTGGTCGGCGCTGGCTGCTGATGAGCGCGTTGCCCGGCCATGACCTAGCATCGTCGCCGGCGCTGCAGCCCACCCAGGTGGTCGTGCTGCTGGCCGACGCGCTGCGCGATCTGCATGCGCTGCCAGTCGCCGCTTGCCCGTTCGATCATCGCCTCGCTTCGCGCCTGCCAGCGGTAGCCGCGCGCGTTGCCGCGGGGCAGATCGATGCGGATGATTTCGACGATGAGCGTCTGGGCAAGAGCGCGGAACAGGTCTATGCCGAACTGCTGGCAACCCGTCCGGCGGATGAGGATCTGGTGGTAGCGCACGGCGATGCGTGCCTGCCGAATCTGATCGCGGTCGACGGGCGCTTCAGTGGTTTCATCGATTGCGGCCGGCTGGGCGTGGCTGATCGTTGCCAGGACCTGGCGTTGGCCGCGCGCAGCCTGGTGCACAACTACGGCGACACCCGCTGGGTCGCACCACTGCTGGCCCGCTATGGCATGCGTGCCGATGAAGATCGACTGGCGTTCTACCGCCTGTTGGACGAATTCTTCTAGGAGCATGCGCAGTCCGCTGGTGTTGCATGGCGCGTCAGGATCGGCCCTCAACAGCGGTTGAGGTCAAGTGCAGCGGCCTGAACGGCGACTGGCCGATAGCCTCGGCCGATCTTTTAAAAGGACGAACGTTCGTTCATTGTTTGCCGCATGAACCGTACCGACCGCAACGAACAGCGTGCCTCGCAGATCCTGCAGGCTGCCCTGCAGTGTTTTCTGGCCAAGGGCTTCCATCAGACCAGCATGCGCGACATCGCGCAGGCGGCCGGCGTCAGCCTGGGCAATCTCTACAACCACTTTCCCGGCAAGGAGGCGCTGATCCTGGCCACGGCCGAAGCCGAACAGGATGAGCTGCAGCCCCTGTTGCAACGCTTGACGGACTGCCGTGGCGAACGTGCGCAGGTGCAGGTGTTCCTGCAGGATTTTCATGCCCTGTGCCGGCAGCCGGAATGGGCGCTGCTGAGTGTGGAAGTGCTGGCCGAGAGCACGCGCAATCCGGCGGTGGCGGCGGCATTTGCGGGCAACCGCGCGCAGTTGCAGCGCGGTCTGGCCGAGGCCCTGCAGGAGGTTGCGCGGCGTGAGCGCCGGCGCCCCGCGCTGTCGGCGACGCTGCAGTCGCAGGTGCTGCTGGATGCGATCGAAAGCGATGCGTTGCGGCAGGGGCTGGGCGAGGCGCGCGAGGCGGATGCCGACGTGCTTGATCCCGGCCTGCTGGCAGCGCTGCTTGGAGGCCGTTCGTGAGCAGCGACGATCGACGGTTGCATGGGCTGGACCTCGCGCGCTATCTCGCGCTGGCCGGCATGGTGCTGGTCAACTTCCGTCTGGCGATGGCCGTCGAGGCCGACGGTGGCGGGCTGCTTGCTGGATTTTTCCATCTGCTGGAAGGCAAAGCCTCGGCAACCTTCGTGACGCTGGCCGGGGTGGGGTTGGTGCTGGCCACGCAGCGGCAAGCGTGGTGGCAGGCGAGCATGCAGACCTGGCGACGGGCCGTGTTCCTGGCCGTACTCGGCCTGCTCAACCTGAGCGTGTTTCCCGCCGACATCCTGCACTACTACGCGGTGTACTTCGCGGTGGCGGTGCTGTGGCTGCGCGCCTCGCCTCGTGTTCTGCTGGGCAGCATGGCGGCCGTGGCGATGCTCTCGTTCTGGGCCCTGCTGCGCTGGGACTACAGCCAGGGCTGGAACTGGCAGACGCTGGCCTACGAAGGTCTGTGGCAATGGCCGGGTGCGATGCGCAACCTGCTGTTCAACGGTTTCCATCCCGTGTTGCCGTGGCTGTGCTTCTTCCTGCTGGGCATGCTGCTGGCGCGGCTGCCGCTGTCGCAGCCACGGGTGCAGCGTGCCCTGCTGTTGCTCGGCCTGTTGTTGATGGGCGCCGGCCAGGCGTTGCAGCAGTGGGGCCACGGCACGGCGTGGCAGTTGTGGCTGGCGACGCAGCCGATGCCGCCCGGTCCGGCGTATCTGCTGACCGGCGCAGGCGCGGCGTGTGCACTGATCGCCGCGTGCCTGTGGCTGGTGCGGCTGCATCCCGGTGATTGGCTGGAGCCGTTCACCGCGGCCGGACGGATGACGCTGAGCCTGTACGTGGCGCACATCCTGGTTGGCATGGGCGTGCTGGAATCGCTCGGTCTGCTTGATGGAAGCGCCAGCCTGTCGTGGGTGTTGATGGCCGCGTTGCTGTTCGTGATGCTGGCTACCGCAGCAGCCTGGTTGTGGTCGTGGCAGTTCGCACGCGGCCCGCTGGAGGCGGTCATGCGACGCGTTGCCGGCTAGTTCTTTTGTCGCAGGACACCGATGTTGTGACCCGTTAGCCTGTGCGGATGCAGGGTCATCTGCGATAGTAGGTGTCGTCACCAAAGCACGCCTGCATCCATGTCCTTCGCTTCGGCGCAGCAGATCGTTGAAGTCCTGCAGCAGTCCTACGACATCAACGCGACGGCGGTGGTGCCGCGTCCGGTGGGTGCCGACGCCAACGCATGCGTCTTCCGCATCGATGCCCGCCACGACCACTGGTGGTTGAAGTGCCGCAACTATCAGGTTGCGCCAGCGGTCTGGGACAGCCTGCATTGGCTGCGTGGCACGTTGGGCATTGAAGAGATCGTTGCGCCGTGGCCGGCATTGACCGGTGGTGCATCGGTGCAGCGTTGGGGCCTGCAGTTCACGTTGTTCCCCTATATCGAAGGGCAATCGGGCTTCGAGGCACCGCTGAGCCGCGCGCAATGGCGCAGGCTGGGCGAGGTGCTGCGGCGCCTGCATGAGGCCGGGATTCCGCCAGCGCTGCGCCAGGCATTGCCGACGCTGCGGCTTGAAACCGCGGCGGTCGATACGGTGGGTGCGTGGTTGCAGGAGCCCGCAACGCTGGCGCAGGCGCAGGATCGATCCGGCAGTGCATTCCTGGCGTTGTGGCAGCAACAGCGGCCGCGCATCGCAGAACTTCACCAGCGTGCCGAAGCACTGCGTCGTGCGTTGCGGGACGAAGCCCCCGCACTGTGCCTGTGCCACACCGATCTGCACGCCGGCAACCTGCTGATGGGGCAGGACGACGCGCTGCACCTGATCGACTGGGACGGCCTGGCGCTGGCCCCGCGCGAGCGCGACCTGATGTTTGTCGGCGCTGCGGTGGGGGGCCGTTGGGGGCGTGAGCATCCGCTGGGCTTCGCCGAGGGGTATGGCAGCGACCTCGGTGATCCGCGCTGGATTGCGTGGTACCGGCACTGGCGCATCCTGCAGGACCTGATCGAGTTCGAGCAGATGCTGTTGGGCCCTGGCGCGGCGCAACGTTCGCTGCAGCAGCACCGGCAGTCACTGCATTACCTGGGCGAGCAGTTCGCGCCGGGCAATGTATTCGATGCGGCCGAGCGCGCGTATCGGGTGCTGTAGGGGTTGCGGCCGGGCTGCGCCCGGCACCCGCAGAGGCCGGAGCAACGGCAACAGCAACAGCGGGCATTCCGTGGGATGGCGGGGTGGTGTCGGATTGCGGGGACGCCGTAAATACGTCCCTGTAGGCTTGGCAGCCGCATCCATGCGGCTGACACCCCGCAATCCGACACCACCCCACCTCTGACAGATCTCCGCGATCGGGTAGATCCACGCCATGCGTGGATGAATCTCCATCGAAATCGAACATTTCGACAATTGATTGAAGAGCATCCACGCATGGCGTGGATCTACGTGTCGACCAAGGTCGACACCCACCAAGAGCAAGTCATGCCATCCCAACAGATTGCGGAGATCTGTCGAAGGCGGGGTGGGTCCGGTTGCGGGGGTGTCCGCGGCATGGGCCCGAGGCATGCCTCGGGCGGGTTGGGCAGGATGCCCAACCCCGGTCTTGCCGTGTGCGCAGGACAGCGCACACGAGCAAGCCGCGGCCAAGCCTACAGGGACGTATTTACGGCGTCCCCGCAATCCGACACCACCCCGCCATCCCACGGAATGCCCGCTGTTGCTGTTGCCGTTGCTCCGGCCTCTGCGGGTGCCGGGCGCAGCCCGGCCAGAATCCCTTACTCTGCCGGCTTGGCGGCCGCGCTCGCGGCGACGCTCGCTGCACGCCGTGACAGCACCGCTTCGCGGTGGGCGATGTAGGCGTTGGCGGCGAGAATGATGCCGGCGCCAATGATCGTCCAGCGATCAACCGTCTCGGCGAACAGCAGCCAGCCGCACAAGGTCACCAGCGGCAACTGCAGGAAGCTGATCGGGGTCAGCGCGGAGACTTCGCCCAGCCGCAATGCACGCGTCCACAGCAACTGGCCGATGGTGCCCAGCACGCCGGTGGCCAGCAGCCAGACCCAGGCGATGCCGGCAGGCCAGACCCAGACGAACAACGCCGGAATCAGTGACAGCGGCACCCAGAACACGTAGGTGTAGAGCACCACGGTGTCGGCGCTGTCGATGCGGGTGAGCTGCTTGATCTGGATCGCCACCAGCGAGCTGAGCACGGCGGCTGCCACGGCAATCAGGCTGCCGGACGTGAAACCGGCGGTGCCCGGCCGCACGATCACCAGCACGCCGATGAAGCCCACCACCACCGCCGCCCAGCGCCGCACGCGGACCTTCTCGCCCAGCCACAGCACCGCCGCGATGGTGACGAACAACGGCGTGGAGTACGACAGCGAAACGGCCTGTGCCAGTGGCAGGTGGCCCAATGCCCAAAACGCGCACAGCATCGATCCCAGGCCGATCGCGCTGCGCACGAAATAGCGCGGCAGCTGCTGCGTCTTCAACGGGGCATGGCCCGGGCGCAGCAGCATCGGCAGCAGCGCAAGCAGGCCGAAGGCATTGCGGAAGAACGCCACTTCCTGGGTCGGCACGTAGCGGGTGGCATAGCGGATCGCCACCGCCATCAGGCCGAACGCCATGGTGCTGCCGAGCATCAGCAGCGCCGCCCGCAACGGGGTGGCGCTGGCGGGTAGGGCGGGTGTGCTCACCACTGTGCGCCGAGCAGGCGGGGCTCCGGTTCGATCGGCACGCCGAACTTCTCCAGCACCGAGGCGGAGATCCGCCGCGCCAGCGCCAGCAGTTCAGTGCCGGTGGCGTTACCGTGGTTGACCAGTACCAGCGCATGGCTGGGGGCAACGCCGGCATCGCCCTCGCGGAAGCCCTTCCAGCCGCAGGATTCGATCATCCAGGCGGCCGAGACCTTGCGGCGGTCGTCACGGTCTGCCGGGAACACCGGCAGCTCGGGGAAGTGCTGCAGCAGCACCTCCACCTGTTCCAGCGGCAGCACCGGGTTCTTGAAGAAGCTGCCTGCATTGCCCAGCACATCCGGGTCGGGCAACTTGCGGCGACGGATCGCGATCACTGCATTTGCGACGTCCACCGCGCTGGGCAGTTCCACGCCCTGTGCCTGCAGTTCTTCGCGGATGCCGGCGTAGCCCATGCGCAGGTCATGCAGCAGAGGCAGCTTCAGTTCAATGGCGGTGATCAGGTAGCGGTCCGGCTGCTGCTTGAACACGCTGTCGCGGTAGGCGAAACCGCACTGTTCGTTGTCCAGCCGTACCCAGGTCTTTTCCAGGCAGTCCCAGGCCTCCACGGTCTGGATGAACTCGCCGACCTGGGCGCCATAGGCGCCGATGTTCTGGATCGGCGATGCACCGGCCGTGCCGGGAATCAGCGCCAGGTTTTCCAACCCGGACAGGCCTTCCTGCAGCGACCACATCACCAGCCCGTGCCAGGACACGCCGGCGCCGGCGCGGATCACCGCGTGGTCGGCGCGATGTTCAAGGAAAGTGATTTCGCGGTTGCCGAACACCAGTACGGTGCCGGGCAGGTCGTCGGCGATCAGCACGTTGCTGCCGCTGCCGAGCACAAGCAACGGGCCATCGGCCACGTCCGGCAGGGCCAGGACCTCCGGCAGCAGCGCGGCATCGTGCAGTTCCAGCAACTGCGCTGCGCTGGCCTGCACGTGGAAGGTGTTCAGGGCCTGCAGCGGTGCGTTGCGGGTCAGGGTCCAGCGCAGCGGGGCTGCAGCGTTGTTGGTGTCGTCCATGGGGGTACTCACAGCGGTGCCACCGCGCCGCGGCTGGGCGCCTCGCGTCGGCGCCGGATCGCCTCCACACAATCGGCGACCAGCGCCGGGCCCTTGAAGATCAGACCGCTGTAGCACTGCACCAGCGCCGCACCGGCGGCCATCTTGGCCACGGCGTCGGCGCCGGAGAGGATGCCGCCGACACCGACCAGCGGCACCGATTCGGGCAGGCGCGCGCGCAGGCGGCGCAGCACCAGGGTGGACTGCTCCAGCACCGGTGCACCGGAAAGCCCGCCGGCTTCATTGGCCAGCGGATCGCCGGCAACCCGGCTGTGGTCGATGGTGGTGTTGGTGGCGATCACACCGTCCACCTGCAGTTCGCCCAGTACACGTGCGGCGGCATCGATGTCGCGCTCGTTGAGGTCCGGGGCCACCTTGACCAGCATCGGCACGCGCCGGCCATGCTGCGCGGCCAGCGCTTCCTGGCGCTCACGCAGTTGGCTGACCAGCTGCCGCAGCGCGGTCTCTTCCTGCAGTTCGCGCAGGCCGGCGGTATTGGGCGAGGAAATGTTGACGGTGATGTAGTCGGCCAGCGGGTACACCTTGTCCATGCAGGCGATGTAGTCATCGGCGGCCTGTTCGTTGGGGGTGTCCTTGTTCTTGCCGATGTTGATGCCGAGCAGGCCGCGCCGGTTGCGCGCGCGTTCGACGTTGCGCACCAGCGCATCCACGCCTGCATTGTTGAAGCCCATGCGGTTGATGATCGCGTTGTGCGCCGGCAGCCGGAACAGGCGCGGCTTCGGGTTGCCGGCCTGCGGTCGCGGCGTGATCGTGCCGATCTCCACAAAACCGAAGCCCAGTGCGAACAGTGCATCGATGTGCTCGCCATTCTTGTCCAGTCCAGCAGCAAGGCCGACCGGATTGGGGAACGTCAGCCCGAACACCGTGCTGGGCATCGGCGCGATGCGTGCGGCCACCAGCGGCGTGGTGCCGGTGCGATAGGCCAGGTCCAGAGCGGACAGGCCGAGACCGTGGGCGCGTTCGG
Organism: Stenotrophomonas sp. PA-6-5C; assembly: GCF_021605635.1. Classification (NCBI taxonomy): domain Bacteria; kingdom Pseudomonadati; phylum Pseudomonadota; class Gammaproteobacteria; order Lysobacterales; family Lysobacteraceae; genus Stenotrophomonas; species Stenotrophomonas sp. PA-6-5C. Next base: position 17,787 of record NZ_WKEE01000042.1, on the reverse strand, counting down.
CGTCGAGCGAGAACAGGAAGGGGCGGGCAAGCGAATACATGCGTAGGTTTCAGTCCAGCGTACCGAGGAAGGCTCGGGTTCGATATTCAAAAGCGACCTGGCCGTCGACCGCGTGGGCGGCGAACAGGTCCTGCAGCGCAGCCAGCATCGGCGCGTGGCGCGGATGGCCGGGCTGCGGCGCGTAGGAAGAAGACAGCAGGCGCCCACTCAGGGCGTCCAGGTCCAGGTGCTGCACGTTCGGCAGCTGTACCATGCCGCGCAGGCCGGTACCGAACCAGGCCTGCATGGTGGCGTCGTCCTGGTAGCGTTCGGCCACGGCGGTGTAGTCGGTGCCGTAGTCCAGCAGCAGTTGTTCGTAGCCGACCAGGAACGGGCTGGCATCGAGCAGGCGCGAGTTCCAGTAGATCAGTGCCAGGCCGCCTGGGCGCAGGATGCGCTGCCACTCGGCGCGCACGGCCACGGTGTCGAACCAGTGGAAAGCCTGTGCGGCACTGACCAGGTCAACGCTGGCATCGGCCAGGCCGGTGGCCTCGGCGCGGCCATCGACGGCGGAGAACTGCGGATAGTGCGGCGCCAGCCAGTGTTCGGCGGCGGCGCGCATGGCCGCATTGGGTTCGACGGCGACCAGCGGATGGCCGGCAGACAGGAACTGCCGGCTGGAGATGCCGGTGCCTGCGCCGATGTCGGCGACCAGCGCGTCGGTTGCCACGGCCATCGGGCCATGCAGCCAGTCCATCAGCGCGGCCGGATAGTCCGGGCGGTAGCGGACATAGTCCGCGACGCGGCTGCTGAAGCGTTCAGTGCTGTCCGGAGAGGTCATCGTGCTTTCACCAGCGCAGTCCAGGTTTTGCGTCGGCACCGGCCGCCACCATCGCGAAGATCAGGATGGCCACCAGGCCTACCGCAGCGAGGATGTTGAGCCAGCCCATGATCAACCCAGCCAGGGCCATGCCATCGCCGTCCTGTTCGCCAGCGCGGCGGCGGATTTCGGCGCGGGCCAGGTGCCCGGTGATGATGGCGACGAGGGCGGCGACACCCGGCAGCACGGTCCAGCTGCAGATGCCCGCGATCAGGCTGACCACGGCCAGGGCGTTGCTCTGTCGGGGTGGCACGCTCATCGAGTCCTCCGTGGCAGTGCCGACATGATAGTGCCTCTGCCCCGGCAATCCCATGGGCATTGCCCTGTAGAGCCGAGCCCATGCTCGGCTGACGCTTCGGCTGGTACGGCATTGCCCGCGCTGCGCGCGCAAGCCGAGCGTGGGCTCGGCTCTACAGATTCAGCCCATCAATACCTGGCCACCATCGACGTTGAGCACGTGGCCGGTGATCCAGCGCGCCAGCGGCGAGCACAGGAACAACGCGGCGTCGGCAATTTCGCGCGGCTGCCCGAAGCGGCCGAACGGAATCTTCGCCAGGGTGCCGTGGTACAGCGCCGGATCTTCGGTACGACGTCGATCCCAGAGACCATCGGCGAATTCGATCGAACCTGGTGCAATGGCATTGACCCGGATCCGATCCGGGGCCAGTGCCAGGGCCTGCGAGGTGGTGTAGTGCGAGAGCGCGGCCTTGGCCGCCGCGTACGGTGCACCGCCGGGACGCGGCTGCTGCGCGGCGATCGAGGACAGATTGAGGATGCAGGCGTCCGACGAGGCGCGCAGCCACGGCAACGCAAGGCGCGAAGCGCGGACAGCGGCCATCAGGTCGATCTGCAGGCTGGCGGCCCAGCCGTCCTCGTCATCGGCCATGCCGTAGCCGGTGGCGTTGTTGACCAGCACATCGATACCGCCGAGCGCGTCGGCGGCGGCCTGCAGCCAGGTGCTGATGAGGGCGGGATCACCCAGATCGGCGGCGTAGATGTGCAGCTCGGTGCCCAGTGACCGCGCATCGGCCTGCAGGGCGTCAAGCCCGGCCTGGCCGCGTGCACAGGCCGAAACCTGCGCACCGGCGCCGGCAAACGCCAGCGCCAGTTCGCGGCCGATGCCCTTGCTGCCACCGGCGATCAACACCCGGCGGCCGGTGAAATCGATCACCGGCCGGCCCTCGCGCAGAGACGCGGTTTCTGCCATCACAGGTCGAACTTGATGCCCTGGGCCAGCGGCAGCGAATCCGAATAGTTGATGGTGTTGGTCTGGCGGCGCATGTAGACCTTCCATGCATCCGAACCGGACTCGCGACCACCGCCGGTGTCCTTCTCGCCACCGAAGGCGCCACCGATTTCCGCGCCTGAGGTGCCGATGTTGACGTTGGCAATGCCGCAGTCCGAACCGGCCGCCGACAGGAAGCGCTCAGCGGTCTTCAGGTTGGTGGTGAAGATCGAGGACGACAGGCCCTGCGGCACGCCGTTCTGCATGTCGATGGCTTCGTCCAGCGTGCTGTACTTCATCACGTACAGGATCGGCGCGAAGGTCTCGTGCTGCACCACTTCATCGCTGTTCTTCAAGCCGGTGACAATGGCCGGCAGCACGAAGTTGCCGGCGCGGTCGATGCGCGTACCGCCGGTTTCGATGGTGCCGCCGCTGGCCTTGGCCTTTTCGATGGAGGCCAGGAACTGCTGCACGGCGCCATCGCTGTTCAGCGGGCCCATCAGGTTGGCCGGGTCGGTCGGATCGCCGATCTTGCCTTCCACCTGCTTGTACGCCTTGACCAGCGTGGCCAGCACGTCGTCATGGATGGATTCGTGCACGATCAGGCGGCGGGTGGTGGTGCAGCGCTGGCCGGCGGTGCCGACCGCACCGAACACGATGCCGGGGATCGCCAGCTTCAGGTCGGCGGTCTCGTCGAGGATGATCGCGTTGTTGCCGCCCAATTCCAGCAGGCAACGGCCGAGGCGGTGCGCGACCTTCTCGGCGACGGTGCGGCCGACCTGGGTCGAACCGGTGAAGCTGATCAGCGGCACGCGCTTGTCGGCCACCATCTTTTCCGACAGCGCGGTGCCGGCGTCGTTGATCAGGAAGAACAGGTCCGGGAAGCCGGCATCGCGCAGCGCTTCATTGCAGATGCGCATCGAGGCGATGGCGGTCAGCGGGGTCTTGTTGGACGGCTTCCACAGGCAGATGTCGCCGCAGACGGTGGCCAGGAACGAGTTCCATGCCCACACCGCGACCGGGAAGTTGAACGCGCTGATGATGCCGACCAGGCCGAGCGGCTGATACTGCTCGTACATGCGGTGGCCGGGGCGCTCGGAATGCATGGTGTAGCCGTACAGCATGCGGCTCTGGCCCACGGCGAAGTCGGCGATGTCGATCATCTCCTGCACTTCACCGTCGCCTTCGGGCTTGCTCTTGCCCATTTCCAGCGCGACCAGCGAACCGAGGGCGTCCTTGTGCTTGCGCAGCGCTTCGCCGCACAGGCGCACGGCTTCACCGCGGCGCGGGGCCGGGGTGGTGCGCCAGACCTTGAAGGCTTCCTGCGCACGGGCGATGACGGTTTCGTACTCGGCTTCGGTGGTGGCGCGGACCTGCGCGATCGGCTCGCCGGTGGTCGGGTTGATCGGGGTGATCAGCTCACCGCCGGTAGCGCTCGACCACTCCCCGTTGCCCAGGTAGGTGCCAGCGTTGATCGCGTCCAGACCAAGGGACTTGAGCAGCTCGGAAGACATGCAGACTCCTGTGTTTCGTTACGTTGTGTTTGGTGCCGTCGCGGGCAGGTGGGGGCGCGATGGACAGAACCGTCGATGGTAGCAGAGGGCCGGGACAGGGCTTGATGCGGTGCAGGAAGGAAATGCTCCCTCGCTGAAATTGTGGTTGTCACTGCGTTCGAGCAAGCATGAAGACGTGAATGTCCGGTGTGGTGGTGTCAACAATTGGGCGCGGGTGGACGCATTTCGGAAAATTTTGATGCACTTTGAAATATTCGAAAATCCCAGTCTTTTCAATGGTATAAGGCTGGTTGCCGGGCTTGCGCGCGCTTCTCCATCGTTAGCTTCCTACCAATCGCGTCAAGTTTCGTACACAATTCATCCACAAGTAATTGACGCCACCGCGACAGTTTCGTGCCGGCTTGGGGAGCCTCGGCATGTGAGGGACAGCACGTTTGCTGTCTGGTCCGCTTAACCTGGAGAAGTACCTTGCTACATGGATCCGTAGAAGATCTCCCCGCACACGGGGCCCGGGCGGGCCGGAGACGCGTCGAGGCCCGGGCTGCCCTGGAGCTTGGGCTGCGCTTGGGCGACCTGTTGCTGCTGCCGGGAATGGCCGTTCTCTCCCACATCGTGCTGTACGGCGCAGCGGTGCCGGATCAATCCCAGCGCATTGTTTTCGGCGCGGTGATCCTCAGCGCGATCGTCTGTTTCTCTGTCGCGCCGGTCTACCGCAACTGGCGGATACGCGGTTTGCTGGCCGATCTGTGGCTGTTGCTGCTGGCGTGGTCTGGTACGTTCGCGCTGTTCTCGCTCTATGCCGTCCTGATCGGGCTCGCCGATGCAGTGCCAGCCACGTGGCTGGTCGGCTGGTATGTCTCCGGGCTGAGCGCGATGGTGGTTCTGCGCGTGCTGCTGCGGGTGCAGTTGCACCGGCTTCGATCCCGGGGAATGGATCGTGAGCGGATCCTGCTCGTCGGCCTGCGTGCCCCGGCACTGAAGCTTCATCGCCTGCTGCGTGGCAAGCCGGAACTGGGCAAGGAGGTGGTTGGCTACTTTGCCAGTGCTGGCGATATTGCCACCCGTCGGGGCGGCAACGCGCCGCGCTGCCTCGGTAGTCTGGCCGATGTTGCCGGTTACTTGAATCTGCATCGTGGCGAATTTGACCAGATCTGGGTCTCCCTCCCGTTCGGCGACCCGGCGCCGATTCGCGAGACACTCAAACAGATTGAGCGTTTTCCCGTTCCGGTCCGGCTTATTCCGGATACCACTGGGCTTGGTGCGCTGAATCCCAGCGTCCATCAGGTCGGCGATGTGGCGATGATCGGCGTTCGCCAGGGACTGGCGGACCATAGATTCCGCTTGTTCAAGCGTGTGGAGGACATCTTCGTCGCAGGGGTTGCAGTGATCGCCCTGGCGCCGCTGTTCGCCGTCCTTGCCCTGGGCGTGAAGTTGAGCTCGCCGGGCCCGGTGTTCTTCCGCCAGCGCCGGCACGGCCTGGGAGGCAAGGAATTCTGGATGCTGAAGTTCCGTTCCATGCGGGTACACGAGGAAGGGGCGGGGCAGATCACCCAGGCCACCCGTGGCGACCCGCGGGTAACGCGCTTTGGTGCCTTCCTGCGCCGCAGCAGCCTTGACGAGTTGCCGCAGTTCTTCAATGTCCTGGGTGGCAGCATGTCAGTCGTGGGGCCGCGGCCGCATGCCACCCAGCACAACGATCACTATGAACGTGTGATCGAGCGCTACATGCACCGTCACTACGTCAAGCCGGGTATCACTGGTTGGGCGCAGGTGAACGGTTTGCGTGGCGAGACGCCTGAGCTGCGTTCGATGAAGAAGCGTGTGCAGTACGACATCGACTACATCCGGCGCTGGAGCCCGACCCTGGATGCCCGGATCATCGTGCTGACTGCATTCAAGGTGCTGGGGCAGAAGTCGGCATACTAGACCGCTGGTGTCCTGTCGACGCCGTGTCGGGTAACGCCTGCCTGGAAACGCCCGGCCTGCTGCAGCGGCCGGGCGTCGTGTTTACGTACTGAAGAACTGATGGAAACTGCTGTCCGTGTTCAAGAATATTCTGGTTGTATGTGTCGGCAACATCTGCCGCAGTCCGTCGGCTGAAGTGATGTTGCGTGAAGCCGTGCAGGGCAAGGGCATCACCGTGTCCTCGGCGGGCCTGGGGGCACTGGTCAATCATGGCGTGGATGCCACTGCGCAGGCGCTGCTGGCCGAGCATGGCCTGGATGGCAGCAATCATCGCGCCCGGCAGATCGAGCGCAGCATCCTGGCTGCGTCGGATCTGGTGCTGGTGATGGAGCGCAAGCATGTCCATCGGATCATCGAGATCGCGCCGGAGGCATCGGGCAAGACCTTCCTGCTGGGGAAGTGGCAGGCTGATCGGGAAATCCCCGATCCGTACCGCCAGCAGCGAGCCGCGTTCGAGCACGTCTATGCGCTGATGGATGAGGGCGTGAAAAGCTGGGTCCGCTATCTCTGAGCGCAGGCGCGCCGTCGAAGGCGCGCCGTCGGCAGGGGCGCCGGGAGCCAGGCTCCCGGCGCGCTGCTTAATCGTCGACCGTGCGCAGGTTGTCGTAGAAGAATCGCTCGTCACGGTCGCCGGTCATGCCATACAGGCCGTACTTGCGCCCAAGCATGGCACCACCGTCGCGGATCAGCGGGTTCCAGTTGAAGGCCGCGCGGCCGCGCGTCGAGCGCGGCAGGAAGCCGTCCAGCGGAATGCTGAAGTAGATGCCCTTGTCGAAGCTGCCTTCGCCGAAGTCGCGTGCTGAGACGTTGGTCTTGGTGGCGTAGGCGCCCATCGTCACCCCGTTGTCGAACACGCGCGCCACATCGAGGGTCGCTCCCTTGTCGCCGGCCAGGTACTGGCCCACCGAGAGCGAGCCGATGATGCGTTCGCGGGCGTCGAAAGCGTAATAGAGCGTAGCGTGGCCGGTGGTGACCCGGTAGTCGCGCAGGCCCCAGTGCTGGTCGTAGTCACGCTGCTGCACCCGGTTCAGATTGGCGCCGACCGCCCAGCGCTCGCCGGACGGGCGATACAGAACTTCGCCACCGACGCCCGCATACATCCACTCGAGGTAGCCCGCATAGGCGATGCCATACAGGTCCGGAGCCAGGCGACCGGCGATGTTGGCCTGCAGGTTGGGCAGCATCACGTCCGAGGTGGTCAGGTACTGGCGGATATCGGTACGTACGCGTGGCAGGCGGCTCGGCGCGTTGTACTTGAACTTGTGATAGTTGTTGGTGACATCGGCACTGACGGTGCCGGTCAGCCAGATGTTGTCGCGCAGGAACAGGCTGCCGCTGTAGTTCGCGGCGACCTGGTACAGGATGAAGCCGTCGGGGCCCCCCAGATTCTGCCGATAGCCGACGTTGAAGCCGCCGCCGAAGGGGCTGCGCTTGGGCTTATACAGCGTTTCGCGCGCGCGTGTGTCTGGCGGTTGCAGTTCCGTGCTCCTGCGCAGCACGTCTTCGCTGACCGTGCCTTCGAGATAGCCGGCGAACGCGTCGCGGCTGATGGACAGGTCGGCGATGGGCATGCCCACCCGGGTAGTGCGCAGGGTGAACCAGTCGTAGTCATCGCCAGTGGCGTTGGCCAGGATGCGGGTTGCCCGGCCCAGACCCTTGGCCGCATGCAGATAGCGGGTCTGGTAGCCGTCGATGTAGAGCTCATCGCCGCGGCGGGAGATGCGTTCAACCCGGAACCCGGCGTTGCGCTGCAGTTCGGCGGTGACCGCCGCCCAATCCGGGGCTGCGGCCGCCGTGGTGCCTGCGCCGTCGTGGCCGGCCGCGATCGCACGCCCGCCGACCGGGTCGGTCTCCGGCAGCAGTCGCTGCGGTGGCGGATCGAACGGCTTTGGCGCGGCAGGGGTATTGCCGGGATTGCCACGCAGGGTCAGCGAGAACATGGCGGCGTCGCCGCGCTCCCAGGCAGCCGTGAGCTCCACATTGCGGTTGGGTACGTACACCAGGCCCACGTTGAATGGCGTGCGCTGGCGCAGGTTGTTGCCGCGCGGCTCACGCCGGTAGTCGTTGCCGTCGTACTCAACCTTGAGCAGCAGTTCGTCCAGAGGCGTCTGGTAGGTAATGCCGCCGAAGATGCCGACCGGGCCCTTGAACATGTTGCTGAGCCCGAACTTGCCGGCCTGGGTGATATCGCTGTTGGCGATCGTGCGGCGATCCTTGAAGCGATCATCAATGGCGCCCAGCGGGTTGGAGAAATCACCTCGATTGCCCAGGTAGCCGGTGGCAAAACCCAGCGATGCGTCGATGGGGCCGAAGTTCTTGTTGGCGACCAGGTACTCGCTGGAGAAGAAGCCGGTGCCGCCGAGGTCGCGCACGCCAAAGGCCACTTCGGGCAGCCAGCGTGATTCCTGCCACAGGCGCAGCTTGAAATCGATCGACTTGTCCTTGTAGTGCTGGTTGCCGGCGATGCTCGGGCCGTAGTACAGGTTGTTGACATTGATGTAGCGGAACGATGTCTCCAGCCACGGGAACGGCTGCAGCGTCACGTTGTAGCGCGCATAGGGCGCGTTGTAGGACGCGGTGAAGATCAGGTCTCCGTCATCTGCCATGCGTGCCGTCGGCGTCTGCAGCAGGCCGGTGCCGCCCCACTCGTTGGCGGTCGTCGGCGGCGCTTCCTGCGCATGCAGTGCGCAGGAAAGGGACAGGGCGAGCGCGCTCAGCGCGGATCGGGCGGGGCGCATCAGGCGCGCACGCTGGCAAGGCTGGGTCATCACGGGCTGACGGGCTGTGTTGCGATGAACGCGGCGAAATCACTGTTGAACAGCGGATCGATGGGCTTGAGGACCGAGGCGCGCAGGGGCACGAACAAGCTGCCGCCCGGTGCGATGGCCTGGGGGTCGGCGCGATTCCACAGGGCGATGCCCAGCCGCTGCACGCGGCCGTCGGGCTGGATCACGTAGACCTCGTTCGGATCGGCGGCACTGTTTGGCTGGCAATCGTGCAGGTAATCCCGCGCATCGCGCTGCGCAGCGTGTGGCAGCGTGCACGGCTTCCCGACCGCGCCCATCACCTGCACGGATCGAGGCTGCAGCGGCACATGCAGTGCATCGCCGGAGGCAAGCAGCGGGTTGTGCGGTGGTTGTACCTGAATCAGGCGCGCGGAGCCGGCGATGGGCACACGGCCGGTCGCCGGGTGGCTGTCCAGCCACAGCCCCAGTGCGTGGGCCGCGCCGGCAACTTCCGCATCGCTGGACGTTGCCAGCTGCTCGACGCCATAACGCAGGCCCGCCCGCAGGCGAAGCTGTGATTCCCGCGCCTGCTGCTGCTGAAAGCTGGCGCCCAGCATGTAGGCATCGGAGCGAGGTTGCGCAAGCAGCATGGCGTCGGCCAGGCGGGCATTGGCCGGCAGGCTGTGGATCCCGGCAGCATTCACGGCGCCGTCGATGCGCAATTCGGCCGCGTTCACGGCGCCGCCAACAAGCAGCAGGGCGATGGCCGCCCGCCTTGGCTTTGATAACGTCATGGCTCAATCCTTGGCCGGGCGGTAGGGTTTGAGTTGGGTGAGTTCCGCAACGTATCCCGGCGATAGGTGTTGGCGGCTCTTCCAGATGAAGCCGGTTGCCGGATCTGCCCAGTACACGTTGCGCCCGCTCATCCCACCTCCGTGTAGTTGCTCGTCGAAACGCTGCAGCGTGCGGGGCGTGCCGAGGATCTCCACCTGCTCCAGCTTGCCGCGGGTCAGCGTGCCGGTCACGGCAACATCGACCTGGTAGGCGGGGGTCCAGTCATAACGACGCTGCACGGTCACCGGTGCATTGACCGATTGCAGGTTGTCGAACGGCGAAGGATCCAGCACGCGGATCCGCCAGCTGCGGCCCATCCCGTCGGCACCAAGCAGCAGTCCGTTGCGCTTCAGCTCGAAGACCGCATGCGTGCCGGCATACCATTGTTGCCGGCCACCATCGACATAGCCCAGCACGGCCACAGCGACAAGACCCGGTGTTTCCACCTGCATCTGCGGAAAGCGGTTGGCGGCCACCCCTTCCGCCGTGGCCTGTGCCGGCCTATGGAACATCAGCCGGAAGGTATCGGCGGTGGAGCGGCTGCCCGTCGTGCAACCGGAGAAGACCAGGGCCACGGCAATCGCCAGCAGCGCCGCGGCAGAGGCGCGATGGGCTGGCCTGGGGCGGGCGGCATCCGTGCGCGCCATATCAGTTATCCCTGACTTCGGTTCCAGTGCGCGCGGCGTTGTACAGGATGCTGGTGAAGGGCAGCAGCTGGTTCACAAAACGGTTCCAGCGGCTTACGCCGGCCGCCCCGACAAACACAACGTCGCCTGGTTGCAGGTTGAACTGGCTGCCGACGGCGAATGCGGCGGGCGACCGTGCTTCAAGCTGGTAGATCACCGACGGCTCCTGCTGCAGGTCGGTGCTGCCGCGGATGACATACACGGCGTTGCCATTGGCCGTCTGCTGCAGCAGGCCGCGTGCACGGCCCAGCGCCTGGTTCAGTGACACGTCGCCGGTGCGGAAGCTGTAAGCCCCCGGCAGATTGACCTCGCCCACCACGAAGATTTCCTTGCGGTCGAGGTAGGGGACGTAAATGGAGTCGCCATCCTTCAGGAACAGCTGTCGGCCGCCGAATTCGCGGGCGAGGGTTTCCAGGTTGAGCGTATAGGTGATGCCATCACGACTGAGCTGGATGCCCGACAGATCGGCCTGGGCGCTGTTCAATCCGGCCTGGCTGATCGCGTCGGCCAACGTCAGCGGCGAGGTGCCCAGGGCAATCGGCGAGGAGCGCTCGGCGGCGCCGGTGACCCAGACGCGCTGGCTGCCGTAGGTCAGTACCGAGACGTCCACCTGCGGCGATTCGATGTACTGGGCCAGGCGACGGCTGATCTCCTCGCGGATTTCCACCGGTGACTTGCCAGTGGCCTTGACCTTGCCGATGTAGGGGTAGAACAGCGAACCATCGCTCTGTACCAGGCGGCCGGCCAGCGCACCCTGCTGCTGCGGTCCGGCAGGTACGGTGAGTTCCGGGTGGTCCCACACAGTGACATAGAGAATGTCGCCGACACCGACCTGGTACGGGGCGGGCTGATAGTCGAAGAGGGCGGACGGCAGCGAATGCTGAGCGCGGACCGCGTTCTCCTGTGCAATCAGTTTCGGAGTGATCGTAACGATTTCAAGCTGACCATCGGCGCTGCTGCGGCCAACGGTAACGTCGCTGCGGCGGAGGTGCTGGCCTGGCGCAAGCGCGCAGCCGGACAACGCCAGCAACGTGAGTGCAGCGGCAACAAAGCGAGGGGTCGTGATGTTCATTTCGTGGAGATTCTGACGGGCATAAAAAAACCCCCGCCGAGCCGCGCCCGGCGAGGGCCTGTGTGGTGCTCGGTGCGGCTATCAGCCGCCGGTGCCACCCGTACCGCCGGTGCCGCCGGTGCCGCCGGTGCCACCCGTACCGCCGGTGCCCGGGCCGCCCGGGCCAGGGCCGCCGGGTTCGGTGCCAGTGCCGCCATCATTGCTGCCGCTGCTGCTGTCGCCACCGATGCTGTAGGCAACGGCTGCTGCTGCGACGGTGACCACCGTCGTACCGATCACGGCAGCGGTGGAATAGCCAGCGGCTTCTGCGCCAGCCACTTCAGCAGCGCCCGTTTCGGCGGAAGACTCCGCGCCGGTCACAGCCTGCGCTTCCTGCGCAAAACTCATCATCGGGGAGGCGGAAAAGGCCGCGAGGGCCAGAACTGCGATCGTCTTCTTGAACATGGGGAGGCCTGCTCCGTCAGGGAAAATTCCATCCCTATGGTCGATGGCTGAACAGGTGCTGTCAAGGGGCAGGTACATAATTGGTGCAGCAGCGCCTCAACGGTCGTATCGATCCAGCGCTCTTTCGCGCCCTGACAGTGCGGTCGCCAGCGATTTCACCAGATCATGTGTGTGCAGATCGGCCAGCAGCAACGGGACGGCGGCGGCAATCGTGATGGCCAGAGCGGCGGAGCTGTTGCGGATGATGCGCGCGCCTGCGCGGAAGCCCTGGCTCCGCAGCACGGCCAGGGTTGCCAGCAATCCCAGGATGAGCCCGGCCACGATTTCGGACACGGAATGCGCACGCAGCGGCAGGCGCGATACGGCGATGGCCAGCGCAAGCCCGACACCTGCCAGGGCCCATGCCCAGGGGCGTTGACTGCGGCCGCAGGCGAGCATCCACAATGCGGTCGGATAGATGGTGCTGGACATCGCGGCGTGACCGGAGATGCCGGTGAAATCGAGCGATGCGATTCCAACGCCCCAGCCCATGAACGCAATCTTGCTGGTCAGAGTGAGCAGAGCAACGGCCGCGATGGTGATCGCCCAACGCCATTTCATAGGACGTTGAGGCGCGGCCAGGGACAGCAGAAGCACGGCGGACAGAGGTAGCAGGACCCGGCTGTCACCCAGGCTGGAGAGGCCCTCCCAGAAATTCATCATCAAACAGGGTGCGAAGTGCGGCGTGAGAGGGGCCCCAGCATAGCGCCCAGCGCCTGTCGCTGGCCTTTCAACCTCTTGGTCCGTTCAGCCAGACGCGGTATCCTTCCCAGCTGCCAATGGCCCCGTAGCTCAGCTGGATAGAGCGTCCCCCTCCTAAGGGGAAGGTCGCCCGTTCGAATCGGGCCGGGGTCACCACAATCAACAAGTTAGGCAAATACAGTGGCGTGCACTTCCCACTGTTTCCCGCATATCCACAGGGTTTGGTCCCAGTGGTCCCAACGGTCCCAACGGTCCCAACGGTCCCACTCAGTACTTGAGCTTTGCCACTGCGCCATCGTCGCCCTCTGGCGTCAGGTGGGCGTAGTACTTCTCGGTCGTGGCGTAATCAGTGTGCCCGGCCAGGATCTGCACCCGTCGCAACGGCACTCCCGCAATGACCATATGGGCGCAAAAGGTGTGTCGCAGCCGGTGTAGGCTGCCACCGATTCCCGCGCGCTTGGCATCCGACGCGAACCAGTCGGACACCGTGTCCTTGTGCACGGCGACAAGGGGATCGGGCAGGCGGCGAAGCGCCCAGCGTGCATGCCGGTTCAGCGGCACCTCGCGCCATTTGCCCGACTTCGTGCGCCCCTCGCCATCTTCGTCAGGATCGCTCTCGACTCTGAGCCTGCGTCCGGCCACCGAATCCTTGCCCAGTCCGACCAGTTCGCCGCGGCGCAGCCCCGTGTGGGCCATGAGCAGCCAAAGTGCAGCCCGTGCAGGGTTTGCACGGTACAGCTTCCGCATCGTCGCCCGGTCGTAGAACCGCACCGCCACGCTACGAACCCCGTGCGGTGCCTGCGTTTCCTCCAGCGGGTTGAAGTCCAGCTCCTTCCATTTCACTCCGCGCCGGAACGCCGCTTGCAGCCTGCGCACTTCCTTGCCTACGGTTTCCGGGGCCACCTTGTCCTTGGTCAGGCGGTCCGTCTTGTAGGGCTCCATTTCCATCGGCCGCAGGGTGTCGATCTGTCGATGGCCGAAGCGAGCAATGAACAGCCGGACCTCGCTCGTTGCCTTGCCGTGCGTGGTGGGGGGCTCGGCCTTGTACCAATCCAGGTATGCCTCCAGGAAGTCCCTGACCGTGGGTAGCCGGGGAAGGATGCGCACTCCACGGGTCAGTTCCGCTTCTTTCCCTGCTCGTACGCCCTCAGCCTCGCGTGGGCTGACGCGACGAATGGTGACACGGCTTCGCTTGCCGCCTTCCCGCCAGTTGAGGTACGCGGCGCCGTCCCGTCAGAAGATTGTGACCTTGACCATTGTCTGGAGCCGTAGATCGCAGAGTAGAGGGCGGCTTTCTCGTAGAGCTTCTTGCCCATGAAATTCCGGGGTTCGATGCCGTAGTCGGCGATGTTCGAATCGAACTGGCTTCGTGATACGCCGCAGTAATGCGCGGCCTCCTCCACCGTCAGCCAGTCCTTTCCGACGATGTCCAGCTTTTCAGCGGCTCCCATATCCGCCTCCCGCCGCGCGCTGAACCTTCGGCGACTGCTCAGATAAGCCGAGCTTGAACTGCACGACGTTGCCTTGCGTCGCGTGCGCTGTGCGCGCGCTGCGCACTGACCGGTTACGGCCTATGCCGGCGCCACCACGGTCTTCGGCACGGCGTGGGTATACGACTCGGTGGTCACCGGGACACCTGGCAAGACCGGCATCGAGGTCTACCGCGAGCACACCGGAGAGCTGGCTTTTGCCTCCTGGGCCAAGCCGCTGCGCATCGTGGGCGTGGCCACGTCACCGTTTGATGCAGCTGGGGGCGCCTATGTGGAGGTTCCGGCGGGGAGGCGCTACGGCGTGATCTCGTCCCGTTCGTGCCAGCGGATCTAGCGCGGGGTTGGATTCTGGTTGGCTGGGCCGCAAGGGAACGGAACCGGTTCCGGAAGCGCGAGGCGGTTCTACTACGCCGGGGCGGCGGCCCTGATCCCCCAAGCCGACAACGTCACGCAGTTCAGCGCGTCCGGGCACTTCGTTCTCATCGATGTGACCGGCCATTGAGCCTTGGCCTCACGCTGGCTAAGCGTGGCCTGCGGCCAGATTGCGGCCATGTGCTATTCCGCAGTGGATTCAACTTTGATTCGCAACACTGTTGTTGAATTTATCGGCAAACACGTCGCGGGGCGCTTTGAATCCAAGCCGCTTGCGCGCCCGTGTATTTAGCCGGTGCTCCGCGTGAGGTAGCTGCTCGGGTGAACGCTGGGGTATCGGTATTGATTCATGCCTGCACGCGGGCGTGAGCTTCGTGCTGCGCGTTCTGGGTGTTCTGCTCAATCTGCTGGGTCTGTGCGCGCTGATTGGCCTCGCGGCTGACCGTGTCGAGCTGCTGCATGGAGGCTTCCACCGAGGTGTTGGCCGCCTGCTCGGTGGCAATGTCCGCATGCAAATGGGCCGAAGTGCTCGGCTCACCCTGGACGACGAAGAGGGTGTAGCCTGCCGGACGATGACCGGTCGCGTTGCTGGCTATGACGTGGTCCACACGGTCAAGGCCATTGTCCTTGGCCAGTACCAGCAGACTGGCCGTCATCCGCTCGCTGGTGGCATCAAAGCTGCGTCCATGCTTGGCGTCCAGAGCCGCTACACCATCACGAATCTGCTGGTAGAGCGGGTGGTCAGGGTGGCCCGGCTGCATCGGCGTCAGGCCCGCCAGCTGGGTGGGCTGAGGGATCTCAGGGGTGATGCCTGCGGTCAACGGGCTGCGCGCAATGTCACGATAGTGATCATCCGGGTGGAAAGCGGTGGCCTTGGCTTGCCGCTCCATACGCACTTCCCGGGCCGCGTTGAGCTCGGCAATCTTGGCGGGGTTGGTCTCTTCCTGGACGACTGGAGATAGTCGGGGCAGCGGGGAAGTCGGTGCATCGACCTGATACCACTGCTGTCGATCAGCTTGGAAGTAGTGGAACTTGAGCTGTGTGCCAATCACATTGGGGTCAACCGACGAACGTGCACCCATGGACTGGATTTCCAGCGAGGTCAGCGTCCCGGCATAGCGCGCGCCCTCGGCCAGGTCCATGTTCTGGGCAATGCTGCCCAGGGTCTTGCCCGTGCGCACCACGCCCAGCGCGCTGTTGTCGAGCATGTCCTTCCAAATCTGTTCGGCCGCTTGGTCGCCGCCGCGATTTCGGGCCGCTTCCAGTAGCACGCGCGGGGTCCAGGCGTTGGGGTCAATTTTATGCCGATCAAAGGCGACGTCATGGGCATCTTGGACTGCCTTTCCGGGGAGATTGAGGGAAAGGTCAGTGCCCCTGACGGCTTGCCGCTGCGCAAGGTCCTGTCGGATCAGCTCCTGTCCAAAGGCTTCCAAGGCAGGCTCGTCGAGCACCTTGTTGGCAAACTGAGAGCCGCGCTCACGCTGGTGTTCTGCGTAGTCCTGCGCGTAGCCGACGGCAACACGTCCCGGCAGACTGTCGTGCCGCACCACGCCCAAGGCCAGTAGGCCATAGCCGTCATTGCCGGGAACCTGCGCCAGGTAGTTCCAGTACAGCTCGCGGTTTCCTTCTTTCGCATAGGACTGCAGAACGCGGAAGTCCTTGTCGTTCAAGCCGCTCATGGGCTATCTCCTCATTTGACTTGATAGCGGGGCAGGATGGCGCGGGCAGCGTCTTCCATCTTCTTCCAATCCTTGAGTAGGACCCGCGCATAGTTCATGTTGAAGGTTAGGTTACGCTCGCGGTCTACAAAGCTATGCCTACATCCGGCAGTGGTAGGGCTGTTTTCGTCATTAAGTATGTGATCACCCTCGATGATCAAGCCATCCTTGGGCCTGTACTTGTGGCTGTCGCACTTGATCAGCGTGGCCAGCGAGCCGTCCGGGTTGCGGGCCACGTACCACTCGTCTTCATATGCAGGGTTGCGCGGAGCTGGCTTGCCGTACTTCTTGGCGTACTCGACGGAATATTCCTGCATTCTAGGCTCATCAATTGCATAGGGCGTGAGTCCCATCCATTCGGGCTGAGCAATGCGTAGATCAAGTCGTTCGGAAGGGTCCCGGCGCTCAAGTGCGTAGCGAGGATCGCGGAGCTCCGGTGCGTTTGGCCCTGTGGCGGTGTCAAGTTCTGCATAACGCGGCAGGACATCCTCGATCCGCTCCCGGCTTGGCTCGATGTAGTCGATGGAGATATTGAACCGCCGCATGGTGGCGTCGAAGTTCTGGCGGGAGCGTATGCCAGGGAACTCAGGCTCCATACTGGGCCATTGCAGGTGCAGCAGCAGGCCGATGCCGTCCCAAGGCGGCCCCATCTGGTCGTCGTAGTAGTTGGCTGGGATCATGAAACGGTACGGTCCCAACTTGGCCTCTACAGGCGCATTGGTGTAGGTGTGCCCATTGCGGGTTTCCCCGACGAGGAGGTTCTCAGACATAGCGGATTCCTTGCTGGGTTCAGGCACAGGAGATTTGGCGCAGGCGCTGGTGGTCAACCCGGCCACCAAGACTATGGTGGAGAACAAGGCTCCAGACATCTGGCGCATGGCGTGCATTCCTTTGGGGCGAGTGACGACAATGTAACCCACTGGGTGGAAGCCGTTCCGCAACTCTTGATGACCCCTTGCGGCGTAAGGCGCTGGCTCAGTTTTCAATGAAGGCATTGCGGAACGGGATGCACTGTAACTTTCTGATCCGACAGAAGATGGTCGTTGAATTTTAATCTATTGCCCTAGCCTAAGATCTAGGCAACTCAGGTCCCAACTTCATTTGGACATTCCCCGGGTCGAGGCCGACTAAGTGCACCTTTGTATGGCTGGGAGCGACCTTCAGCACGGCGTCTCTCACTGCTGCCGTGACGCCGCTGCCAAGATAGATCGAGCGCAACCGTCCGGGCAGGTCGATGTACTCTCGCTCCGATATATAGCGCCACTCAGTCTCATAGCTCCAATGTTCGGTCTTGTGGGTCAGTGCATCGACCGTCTCTGAGGGCATGGGCAGGCCGACATTGAGCTTTGGTAGCTCCCTCCCGTACAGGACTTCTTGTAATTCGGGCTCATCGGGCTCTACCCCGAACTCAAAGGCTAGCCCCGGAAGCTATCGGCGTACAGCGCCCACATTCTTACGTCACGCCATTCCGCTGACAGGCTGCAGGCCCTGGAGGGGCCTGAAAGGGGCATGCTGCCTAGGTCGCTGTATGCAACTCTGGAATTCTGGCGACCAAACCCATGCGTGATGAGGGAGGGGAATGACGTAGCCCACCGCAATCCATTGGTTTGATGTTTTTCCCAGGTTGAATGAATCGCGAATGCTGACTAGCGTGTTCTTCGTTCGTGAGTCAGGTTGTGGATACACCAGGACGCACGTGTGGCAGCTGAAAGATCCAGTTTTCCGAGACCCGGGGCTCGACTGTGCAACGACATAGATCGACGTGATTGCCAGTAATGTCAAAGAGGCAACCTATGATCACCCATCCTTTCATTTCACGCTTCTTTGGATCAGCAGTGGTGCAAGCTCTTTCGCTTTCGCAATCTGCTCATTTGTCATGCCCTTAGCCATTATTTGCAGGACTCTTTCGTTCCCCTGGGTCGGCGCTATGTCACCGGCAGCCTTCTTGTACGCATAGGCGCGAACGGGGTCCTTGGGCGTGACAACGCCCAGTTCGTAGGCCGAGCTCAGCGAATAGAACGCCTCTGGAACTCGCTTGTCAGCCAAGCCTTGCAGATATCGCATTGAGTTGCTATTGAACTTCTCGACCATTTCTGGCGATCTGAGTTGTTCTTCAGGTGGGCCAACAACCAAATCGACAT